>CAISZB010000310.1 GCA_903889845.1 uncultured Verrucomicrobium sp.
ATGCCCGAACCCAAGGAAACAACGAGATCAGACCCGACCCTCATTCCGGGATGGAAAAAAATAAAATAGGCGATGACGGAAAGTAGACTGGTAAACGTGCCTATGGCGGTTTGAATCGGCAATTTCTCCAGTCCTTGGAACGTTGCTCCAATGCCCAATGCCGCCATCAACAGCAAGGGAATGCCCAATAGCTTTACCGCAAGAGGAATGGTGGGATAGACAAAGAACGAACTTATCCCCCACCCCAAGGAAAGCACTCCGGCCCCGATCAAGCGTGTCGTTACCACCGTTTGAGTCACCACTGCCACCCGCTTCGAATCATGGGAAATTTCCCTGACGACGATATTGTCAAATCCCCCATGAACAATCAGAAACCCCTGCTGCACCAACGCCTGAATCATCGCAGAAATGCCCATATTTTCAGGACCCAGGCACCGGGCCGCATAGCCCACCCCTAAAGCTGCGAGGCACTTCGTGAGCCCATTGAAGAGAAGCATCGCGCCAGCATTCCTAGCAAAGGACGAAGACCGGAGACGATTGAAGAAGGAACGCACAGACGGCTGTTTCGGAAAAACTACGGTACCCGAACCCCCTGTTGCTGGCAAGTCACGCCAGCCTCCTCCCTATTCGATTTCTACCCCAACCTGCTCGTGGCGTCGATTGTATGCCACGTACCTGTAGGAAAGCCCGGTTTTGGAGACAAACTCTTGGAACGCCATAAATTCGCCCTTCTCCCATCCCGGATAATTGAAATATTCGTCAAAAACGATGAAGGTTCCTGGCCCGATTCTTTCCTCCAAACACTCGAAGATCGTTTTGGCGGATGAATACAAGTCGGAATCGACATGAAGGAAGGCGACCGGGCCGGAGTGCTTCTTCAAAAAATCCCCCAAGGTGTCACTGAACCATCCCTTGATCAGCCCGACGTTGCGCTGCACCTTCGGTAAGCGGTTGACCTTGAAATGCCCTACACCGTGGTTATCTCTCCATCTTTCGGGTAATCCCTCGAAAGAATCGAATCCAAAGACGTCCCTGGTCGGAAATCTTCTGGCAATGCGATTGATGGTCTGCCCCGAGTAGACGCCGAATTCAAGGATCAGGCCCTCCTTTTTGACCCGATCCATCACCTTATCCAAAACAGCCGTTGCCGAGTCGGAAGAATCGACCTCCCCCATCTTCTTCTCGACATAATCGGCCGTCGATTTCATGGCCCTCCTCTGGATCTCACCCCCGATGTCTAAAGACATCAGCTCGTTTTGCTGAAGGGCGATATGCCGAATGAAAGGGGAGGCGATGCGGTAGCAGAGATTCTTGATCAATTTCAAGGCCATGCTTTATCCAAGCCAGTTCTCCGATAGAAGTCCACGCTCGCATCACTTAAATGGCTTGTTCCTATGAAATGAATCAACCTTGTTCTTCAGTCGTTACCCCCCTAGTGAACGATGACTCTCGACAAGCAGCGCGCAGAGCACCCTCGCCGCCTTCTCGATATCGAGGCCGGAACCGTCGGCCAATGCCACATCGGTTTCACCTGCGACATAGACCCCTGTCTCAATCCGGCAGGACTGGGGATTGCTTGCAAAAACAACCGGGACTCCCGCGGCATTGGCGATGTGACGAATTCCCGAATCGGCAGCAAAAAGAGCGCGACAACGTCCTAGGAGCGCCGCAAGCGAACGAATCTCCAGCTCCCCGGCCATGACCACCCCATCCAGACCAGTCTCTTTCAAAAAGCTCTCCCACTTCTCCCTCTCCGGGAGCGAGCCAAGGAAAAGCCATATCACCTCATCCCGTCGCCCGATACGTCGCAAAATCTCGGCGAATTCCGCAAGCCGATAGGTCTTGGGCTGCCGGGAAAAAAACGCACAGGCCAGGACGGTCTTCCCCCCCAGCCCCTTCTCTTCCCAAAAACGGGCCGCCGCCGCCTCATCTCCGGGCGTCGTCGTGATCCGGGGACGGAGTTCCCCCGCACCGGGGGGCTTCCCCGCCAGCTGGGCGACGAGGTCGCGAAAGTAGGCGGGAAAGGGCTGGGGACAGCGGATCGCGACGGGATGGGTGACGAGGCCGGAAAAGCCTTTGTGAACATACCCGATCCGGGCCGGGATGCCAGCCAAGGCCGCCGCCAGGGAAAGTTTCCAGTATTGGCCGGTGTCGTAACAGAGCGCCACGTCGTAGCGTCCCTGGCGCAGCGTGGAAACCAGTTTCAGGAACGGCGTCCCCGCCATTCCCAGGGGCAGCCGGACGCAGCCGCCCGCGACCAGCGGATCGGCCCCGACGATCTCGTCGGCAGGGGGGCCGCAAAGCCAGCTCCAGACGCATCCGGGCGTCGCCTCGGCCAGGCCGGGAAGGGAGGCGGTCCGGTAGAGGACGTCCCCGATGTGGTCGGCGCCGAGGAGGACGCCCCGACGCCAGGATTCCCGGGGCGCCGGGCGTCCGGCAACGATCCGACCCAACAGCCACAGCAGGGGCCGCAGGACCTCGGAAACCACGGCCAGGCCGTAATTGGCCCGACTGCGGAAGGAGGCTGGGAGTAGGCGACTCACGGAACGCTTACTTCGTCAGGTAGGAGAAAAGGGTTTCGTACTGGGACGTAATCCGGTCCCACGTGAAGCGTTCCCGGATCCGCTCGGGGGCCTTGGCGCAGAAGCCTTGGCGGAGCACCTCGTCGGCCTCAATCTTCCGGATCTGCCCGGCCAGGCGGCCTTCGTCCTTCTTCCACAGGAGGCCGTAGTTCCCCCCGTCGAGGACCTCGGAATTGAAGGGCGTGTCGAGGGCCAGGACGCAGTTGCCGTAGCCCAGGGCCTTCAGCAGGGAGGGGTTGATGCCGCCGAACTGGTGCCCGTGGATGTAGCCGAAGCTGTGACAGTGGAGTTCCTTCACGTGGCCGCTCTCCCCGACGTGGCCGAGGAATTTGACCCGGTCGTTTGCCAACCCCTTCAGCCGGGCCAGGAAGGCCTGCTCGACCGTGTTTCCCTTGTAGTCGGCACCGCCCGCGATCGCGAGGGTCTTCGTCGAGCCGGAGGCGACGAATTCCCGGACGATGAGGTCGGCGTTGTTGTCGGGGACGAGGCGGCTGGCGATGAGGTAGTAGCCGCCGGAGGTGAGGCCGTATTTCGCGAGCACCTCGGGATGCTCCGACTGCTCGATGTTCGCGCCGTAGGCGATGTAGTCGGTCTCGATACCGAAGTCCCGCGCGTAGAGGCGGTGCATCTCCTCCGCGTCGGTGATGACGCGATTGTAGAAGAGGCAGCCAAGGCGGGCCGAGTTCTTGAAGACGAACCGGGCCAGCGGGCTCCACTTCGGCCGGAGCCACTCCATCCCGTCGACGTTCAGGACCGCTTTCCGGCCCAGAAACCGGGAAATGAAACCGAACATCCCATTGGCCGCGTTGACGACCAGGATGACGTCGAAGCCCCGCCACGGCAGGGAGGCATCGGCCAAGCTGAGGAAGGAGTGGGAGAGGGTGCTGGTGATCTTGTGCTCCAGGCTGGGGACGTAGCGGAGGGAGATCCCCCGCCACGTCGGCGGCTTCTCCGCAAAGAGGCTGGAGCGGCAGTAGACGGTGACCTCGTGACCGCGGGCGACGAGGCGCGGCGCGAGTTCGGAGACGAAGGCCTCGTAGCCGCTGTAGGTGGAGGGAAGCCCGCGGAGGCCCAGGATGGCGATCTTCATCGGAAACCTATTTCAAAGTGAACGCGGCCCAGCTCGGCGGCATATTCTTCGGGACCTCGATCTTCCCGAAGGGCTGCCCCTCGCGGGAGCCGACTTTCCGCGCCCACGCCCCCATCTTCGCCACGCCTTCCTCCAGGGTCGCGGCGCGGGCGGTCTCGGGGAAGAAGCGGCGGATCTTGTCGTGGCTGCAATAGGCGTGCTGCACCTCGTTCCGCGCGGGGAGGAACTGGATGTCGGCCTTCACGCCGAAGTCGGCGGCGATGACCTGGGCCAGGTGGCGGACCTCGTAGGGCGTGTCGGCCCCGACGTTGAAGACCTGGTTCCACGCCTCGGGCCGGTTCCGGACGGAGGCGATGACCGGGGCGACGTCGTCGATGTAGGAGAAGGCCCGGGTCTGCGTCCCGTCGCCGAAGACAGTGAGCGGCTCCCCGCGCAGGATGCGGTTCATGAAGATGCCGATCACGTTCCGGTAGGGATCGCCCAGGTTCTGGTGCTCCCCGTAGACGTTGTGCGGGCGGAAGACGGCGTAGTTCAGGCCGAACATCTCGTGGCTCTCCGCCAGGTCGAGTTCGACGGCGTACTTGGCGATGCCGTAGGGGTCTTCCGGCGCGGGGACCAGCTCCTCCCGCATGGGAAGCTGGTTCCGCCCGTAGACGGCGATCGACGAGGTGAAGACGAAGAGCTTCACGCCGTGGTTCACCGAGGCGTTGATGAGGTTGACGCTCCCCAGCAGGTTGTTCGTGTAATTGAAGCGCTTGATGAAGTGGCTGAGGCCCTCGGCGGCATAGGCGGCCAGGTGGTAGACCTCCTGGAACTTATGCTGGGCGAACAGGCTCTCGATCAACGCCTCGTCGTTGATCGACCCGCGGACGAATTCGGCTTCTTCCGGCACATGATCGACGAAGCCACCGGAGAGGTCGTCGAGGGCGACGACGGAGCAACCGTCCTTCAGCAGGTGGCGGCAGACATGCGACCCAATGAACCCCGCCGCTCCCGTGACCAGGACTTTCACTTTCGCCTCAGACATATCGGTCGCAATGGTCACATCCGAGGCGTTTCGCGGCAAGAGGATAAACCGGAGGAAGACCGCCACCGGCTCCATGCCCACCGGAGTCCCGCCGCCACCGCCGGGAGGAAGAGGTATTCGATCTCCCCCCGGAACCGGGCTTGGCCGACATGGATCAGTCCATAGACGACGGAATAAAAGACGACGGCGAGGAGGAGTACCCCCCCGTATTCCCGAGGCCACGGACGGACCGCCAGAAAGGCCACGCCCCCCAAGCCCAGGAAAACGCCCCAATACAAGCCCTGGACCCAGCGGAAAGAAAGGGCCTCCCCCCCCACGACGCTCCGCTCGAATCGGGCCGGGGTCATTGTCCAGAACCAGACGATCTTCTTCACCGTCCGCAGAACGAAGGCCTTGGGCTCCGCCCGGCAATAATCGACCGCCTCGTTCTGCATCGCCTTCATGAGATCGGCCTCCGGCATCGTCCCCCGCCATTGCATCGCGCGCGGAGGATAGACGTTGGTGATCTCCCCCGCCCCCCCCTCGACGAAGGCGGTGCCCGTCGCGTGGGGATTGTTCCCGAGCCAGAATTCCTTGCCGAAGGAGTCCTTGACGAAGACGAGCCGGTGATGCACCCGCCCATTCCGGATCGTCCACGGCGTGAGGGCCAGCACCGTCGCCATGCCCGCAAGGAGGAGGCAGACCGCCCGGGAGCCGTTCCGTCCGATCAGTCCCCCGCCCAATTTCCATAGCGCCACGGGACCGAGTAGAACGAGGATCAGCGGCTGGAAGAGCGCCCCCACACCGCTCCCGATCCCGACGCTCAGGGCCTTCCCACAGCCGGGCTTTTCCGCAAGGCTCAGCCACCCCCACAACAGCCACGGATGGAGGGCCATGACGAAGGCCGTGTGATGGAGCCGCGTGGCGTACCAGGCGTAGAGGGGCATCGCGCAGACAAGCCACCGGGAAAGGACAGCCGCCTCAGCGCCGAACCAGCGCCGCGTCATCCAGCCAACCGGGAAAACGATGCTGCTGACCGCCACGGCCTGAAGGAGGCTGATCGCGAGGTAGGAGAGGACGCCGTGGCCCAGGAGCTTCCAGGCGGCGACCAGCAGATAGGGATACCCCGGGGCCTGCCAACTCGTCGCCTCGCCCGGGATCGAGAAGTCACCGGAGAACCCTTTGCCCGCGTCGAGGTAGGCGGCGATCATGCCGTTCTCCCACAGCGTGGGATGCCGATAATGGCCCAGGGCCAGGATGAGGCCGACGTGAAACACCAGCGCCACCGCGAAGGCCGTCCCGGCAGAGCGAAGAAAACGCATAGACACGCTTTAGCGGCCCGGGTCGTCCGTGGCCAGCGTCCTCTCGATCTCCCCCGCCACCTGCCCGTAGGAGACCCCCTCCAGGCAGAGGTAGGAAGGCTGGACGCAGCGGTCGAAGCAGGGGCGGACGGGACAGGCCGACGACTCGATCACCGTCGCGCCGGGGGAATAGGGGGCGAACCACCGGGACGACCCGGAACCGAAGACCGCCAGCACCCGCTTCCCCAAGGCCGCCCCCACATGGGAAGCCGCCGAGTCATTGCACAGGACGAAATCGCACCGGGAAACGATCTGGAAAAACGCCCCGAGGGAAGCCGCAGGCCAGGCGAAGCTGCTGGGA
>CAISZB010000311.1 GCA_903889845.1 uncultured Verrucomicrobium sp.
CGGCCGTATTGGGTCAGCGTCGTGGTCATGACGGGGAATATAATCGAAAAGGTCGAGTTGGTCAGCCCCGGAGGGCAATTTTCCCGGTGTGGGCATGGGGGCTCATCCGTTCAGTTCCGTGAAGCATCAATCGCCTTCGGCTTGGTGAAGGGAGAAGGCGGCAGACGCACCCAGCGATACGCCTGCTCGCAATGCTTGATGACGGCGACGTGCTTCGGCAAACGCCGCAAGACGTGGGGCTTGATGAAATACTGATCGTCGTCGGTCCAACTAATGCTCCGCTTGCCCGAGCCGCTACTCCATGTTCTCTTCTTGATCGTCCGTTTGCCGATGGATTCGGCAATCATCTCCGAGGCGTCCTTGTCGGCGGCGGTGAAGTGGATCTTGTTCCCCAAATTCAGCCGGAAGACATCGGCCTTGTCCCGGCCTCCCATCGGCGGAATGTAGGAAGTGGGGGATTGCGTCGAGAAGATCGCCGTGGCACGGGCACCCCGGATCTTGTCGATCACGTTGTAGTCGGAAATCCCGTCCTCGCTCAACAGGACCGATTCCTGGGCCTCGTCGAAGACGCCGACGATCAGGTTCTTCCGCGCCCGCTCCGCGCCGGAGAGGTCATACCGCCGCAAGGCGTGTAAATAATACAGCGCCTTCAGCATCAGGCTGACGTACCGTTTCTCGGTCTGGTACTTCTGCGGGATCTTCACACTGACCAACCGCCCCAGGTCAATCTCGGCCAAATCGAACGTCGGTTCGGTCGGGCAGAAGACCTCCGCGATGTCGGGCACCGTATACGGCTGGAGGTAGTTGAAGACCGTGGAGCGCACCCCGCCCAACTGCTCCTTCGGCTGGGCCTTGAATTCGCGGAAGTAGTCGAGCAGCGGATCGCGCAACGGCCCCGGCACCTTCTCCAGCTCCCCGATCCGCGCCTCCAGTTCGGCCAGATCCATGACGAGGCGGTAGCAGTTCTCAATCGTCACCGGCACGTCGAGGACCGCCAAGAGGTTCATCCCGTTCTGGATGGCGACTTGGGCGGCGTTCTTGAAGAAGGTCTGTCCTCCCTTTTGGCCCGCCGCCGTGGCGACATCGACCAGGAGCTTCGCGTAAGTCGAGGCGGGAAGGGAAGTATCTCCCAGGAAATTGAAGGTATAGGGCGGCCTCCAGCCGGGGGGAGCCTTGTCGGGACGGACCTCCAACTGCCGCAGGTCGTCCCGGCATCCCAGGTCGTCGGCAACCGCCTCGATGGGTTCGCTCAGGTCGCCCTTCGTGTCGAGGGCGAGGATGCCCATGCCGGGGCGGTTCCGCTTCAGCGCATGGAGGATCGGGACCACGCCGCTCGCCGTCTTCCCGGAACCGGTGCGTCCATCGATTTCCCAACCCCGGCAGAAATCGGCCTCGTTCCAACGGACACCGCCGAGGGAAAGGACATATCCGCGCTCCTTATCGACGAGAACGGTATCGACCGTCTCCAGGGCGCTCACCAACTGGTCGAGGACCGCCAGCTTATCTGCGTCCACGTCGGTATCAATGAACTCGGCTTCCGGCACATACCGCTGGAACGTGCTGTTGGCGTGGTCGAGGTCGAAGGTCTTCACCTTCACGGCCCGATCGATGAGGAAGTCGTACAGGAGGGTTGCAATGAAGCTTTTGCCAATGCCTCCTTTGTCCTGGGGGCAGAGGATCAGGCGTTTGACGGGCAGGGGAGTATCGGATGGGGTTGTCATAATTCATCTCGGGCGATGCGGGGGCCGCGTTTGCCGATCTCGGGAGTTAATGGAGGACGCTCGGGCGGCGGCGAAGCTGACGCCGGAGCGTCGGAATGAGGCTTTTGCGTTGCGGCGGCGGCACGGCGCTCGGCATCGAGCGCGGTGCGAAGCCGCCGCATCTCGGCATGATGACGGCGGCAAAATTTCCGCACCGTCGCGCCGGAGACCTGGACGCCGTGCGACGTCAGCGTTTCGGTGATCGTCTCGTAGCTGGCATATTTCGCCCGCAGCAGGAGAATGGCTTCCTTGAAGGGCTCCAGCACAGCCTGGGGCGTGACGCTGTGCTGATACTGCTTGGCCGATTCCAGCAGGGCGGCATGAATGTCGGTTGGCGTACTCACGCCACCCTATAAACCACAAACCACGAGACGATTGCCAAGCCCCGTTGGTGTTACTTGGTATTACCCATGCGCCCGCAGGGACATAGCGAAAGAGCGATCACGGTACGATGACGGTGGAGCGATGAGGCAGAAGAAAACAGGTGTCGCCTCACCATGACGCCATGAAACGATAACAAAGGGCGATGCCGGTTCGGACGAATGGGAAGCAGGGCACCATGCCGGAGTCATAACGAACGAGGCCGCACCATTGCAGAACCACCATGAAACGATGACGAATGACGAAAAAACGGTTCGCAACGGTCCCTAGCCCAACTTCGTTGGGGGTGGCGTGTTCGTGCGATCCAGAATGTGAGAGACATTGTTGAGTATGAAAGGAGGAGACTAACGTTCATAGGAACAACCTGCGGTTCCGTCCGCAGTAGCCTATTGGCATCGGCGGGGTC
>CAISZB010000312.1 GCA_903889845.1 uncultured Verrucomicrobium sp.
AACTCTCCTTGGGAGAATGGCCTTTAGTCATGGATGCTCTCTCCTGTTGGCATACGCTGAGGGGAGGTCCAAGGAGACTGCCTGCGCGATAGCGCAACTACCCAAAGGGGAAACTAACTGGCAGGGCCGGGAGGCAATCAACGCCCCTCTTTGGCGATAAAGCGGATTACCTCCAGCTGTACAGGTAAGCGCAAAGCGCGATTCTGCCCTACCCCGAAGAGGAGCACGGCCTCACTCCTTCGGCGGCTCCTCCTCCCCTTCGGGGATGGTTTCGCAGCCTTCCAGGATTTTGGCAAAATCGGTCTTCATCCCTTGCACCAGCTTGACGAGGGTCGGGAGGGAGGGCGCGGAGATGCCTGCCTCCATGTCCTGATAAAAACGGAACGAAATGCCCACCCTCTCCGCCGCCTCGGCCTGGGTCAGCTTTTGCTTGGTGCGGATCTTGACCAGATTTCGCCCCAGCCGGACATAAAGGTTATTTTTGGGCACATTCTTAGTTTCACCCGAAAGTTTGATGATAAAACACGTTGACAGCGTGCATTCTCTTTGGTAAAGCACCCGAGCAATCCGTTAACTTCGTGGGACTCGGGGGGGGACCACGATCAATCGCATTCAGGTTACTTGAATCAAGTCGCCGTGGCACTAAATCCGCTAGTGCTGCAGTTATTGTAATGCACAATCAAAGGAGTCGCATGGCTAAAAATTGGACGATTCGCGCTCGGGTTCTGTTCGGATTTTCTCTTGTCATTGGTTTATTGGTTCTAATTGGGCTCTTTTCGGTTACACGCATTGTGGGGCTGAAGGGAGATGTAAATGAGATTGCGACGAATTGGACGCCGTCGGTGAATCAATTATCCGATGTGCAGCAGCAAATGGGCACGCTGAGGCGGCAGGTCGCCCTGCTCATCGTGGCGGCTTTTACCGGCAACGCGACCGACATCCAAAGCGCCGATTCCAAGCTGGCGGAAAGCAAGGTGAAGATCGAAAAGCTCATTGCCGACTACAAGGATCAGGTCACCCCGGGGGAGGAGGATCGGCTCTATGCCACCATGATCTCGACGGAGAAGGCCTACCTTGACGCGCTCGACGAGGTGACCTCCCTGGCCCGGAACGGGCAGGGGAAGGAGGCGAACGAGGCGCGCAAGGGGAGGAGCAGCCCGTTGGGGGATGCCTTCGACGCGGCGTGCGAGAAGGAAGTGGAATACAACAAGGCCAACCTGGCGAAGACCGCCAATGGCAGCAATGCGACGGCCTCCTTGGGAGTCACCCTGATTTCGATCGGGCTCGCGGTGGCCACGGCCCTCGCGATCGTGGCGGCCCTCCTCATTGTCCGGGCGGTCAACGAGGCGCTCAACCGGATCAGTTCCGTCCTGCAGCAGAATGCGGAGCAGGTGGCCAGCGCCTCGGAGCAGGTCTCCTCCAGCAGCCAGAGCCTGGCCGAGGGGTCGAGCCAGCAGGCCGCCAGCCTGGAGGAGACGAGCGCGAGCATCGAGGAGATCTCGACGATGACGAAGAAGAATGCCGAGGGGGCCGGGCATGCCCAGCAGGCCTCCCAGCAGGCGCGGGCCTCGGCCGAGGGGGGCACGGAGCGGACCCGGGAATTGCAGGCCGCCACGGCAGCGATCCGGATTGCCAGCGAGGAGATGGGGAACGCCATCGCGGGGATCAAGAAATCGAGCGACGACGTCTCGAAGATCATCAAGACCATCGACGAGATCGCCTTCCAGACGAATATCCTGGCGCTGAACGCGGCTGTCGAGGCGGCCAGGGCCGGGGAGGCCGGGGCCGGGTTCGCGGTGGTGGCGGAGGAGGTCCGCTCCCTCGCCCAGCGCAGCGCCGACGCGGCGAAGGAGACGGCGAAACTCATCGAACAGTCGGTCCTCCAGAGCCAGGCGGGGGTCGAGGTGAACGCGAAGGTGACGGAGCGGATCGCCGAGATCGGGCACAAGTCGGAGGCGGTCGCCGCCAGCCTGGCCGATATCGTGGGGCGGGTGAAGGAGGTCGACGGCCTGGTCGACGAGATTGCGACGGCCTCGAAGGAGCAGAGCGCGGGCCTGGGCCAGATCACGACGGCGGTGGAGCAGATGGACAAGGTGACGCAGTCCAACGCCTCCGGCGCCGAGGAGACCTCCGCCGCGGCGGAGGAACTGAGCCAGCAGGCGCTGGAAATGCAGGAGGCGGTCGGCGATCTCCTCCGGCTGGTCTATGGGGGCGAGGGCTCCCCGGGGAAGGCGGCCCCGGCGCTGCCTGTCCCGGCCCCGGCGACGAGCCGGATGGCGGGAACGCTCACCGGAAGGCGGACGGGGAACGGGAGGATCCCGTTGCCGAAGCCGCGCGCGGCGGAGTGGACTGGGGCGAAATCGAACGGAGCCTTTGCCGGGGAGGCGTGATGAGGGAGTCCAAGGGAGATCGGAATCGGCGCGGGGGGCGGTTCCTCCCGGAGGAGAAGCGGACGGTGCTTTTCCTCGACTCGAACGAGACGGTCCGCTTCGTGGCCGGGACGGTGCTGGAGAAGGGGGGCTATCGCGTCCTGCTGGCGGCGGGCGCGGCGGAGGGGATCGCCATCGCGGAGCGGGAGGGGGATGTGATCGATGTGATCGTCTCCGACATCGATTGGCCCGGGATGGACGGCCTGGAGGTCCGGGACGCCATCCGGCAGCGGTGGCCGGGCATCCCGTTCGTCTTCCTCAGCGCGGCGCAGCTCGACGCGATCTACCTGACGGCCATCGCGCGGGAGGGGATCCACTTCGTGCCGAAGCCGTTCTCCGCACTGCAACTCCTGGAAGCGGTGGAGACGGCGGTGGAGACGGCGGTGGGGAAGGAGCCCCTCGGGAGTTGTTCGCGATCTTTTTAGGGGGGCGCGGTTGGAAGGTGCGGCCCGTTGGGGCTGGGTACAATCGCTACGCTTGCCTGTAGCTCCTCCATGCGCACCGCGCGTTTGAACGAATGGAGGGCGTGCCGCCCTCCAA
>CAISZB010000313.1 GCA_903889845.1 uncultured Verrucomicrobium sp.
GCAGGTGCCCTGTGATCTGGTGATCGATCATTCGCTCCAGGTGGATTCTTTCGGCACCAAAAAGTCCTTTGCAGAGAACGTGAAGTTGGAGTTCAGCCGCAACCGTGAACGTTACGAGTTCCTGAAATGGGGACAGCAAGCCTTCGACACCTTCAAGGTCGTCCCCCCCGGCATCGGCATCGTCCACCAGGTGAACCTCGAATACCTCGCCAAGGGCGTCTTCACCGGCAAAGGCCCGGGCAACGAGACCCTCCTCTACCCCGACACCCTCGTCGGCACCGATTCCCACACCACGATGATCAACGGCATCGGCATCGTCGGCTGGGGCGTCGGCGGCATCGAGGCCGAGGCCGGGATGCTCGGCCAGCCCGTCTACTTCCTCACGCCCGAAGTCGTCGGTGTCCACCTCACCGGTACCCTCCGCGAAGGCGTCACGGCGACCGACCTCGCCCTTCACGTCACGGAGATGCTCCGCAAGTTCAAGGTCGTCGGCAAATTCGTCGAATTCTACGGCCCCGGCGCCGCCTCCCTCCCCCTCACCGACCGCGCCACCATCGCGAACATGGCCCCCGAGTACGGCGCCACGATGGGTTACTTCCCCATCGACGCCGAGTCGGTCAACTACCTCCGCGCCACCGGCCGGACGGAGGAGCAGGTGAAGCTCTTCGAGGACTACTACAAGGCCCAGGGCCTCTTCGGCATCCCGACGAAGGCCGACGGCATCGTCTACACCTCCGACCTGGAACTCGACCTCGCCGACGTCTCCCCCAGTGTCGCCGGACCGAAGCGCCCGCAGGACCGCATCTCCCTGCCGAAGCTGAAGGAGACCTTCACCACCTCCTTCTCGAAGCCCGTTCCCGAAAACGGCTTCGGCAAGAAGGCCGAGGACCTCGCCTTCCGCACCGAAGTCACCTTCGACGGCAAGCAGGCGAAGGTCGGCAACGGCAGCGTCCTCATCGCCGCCATCACCAGCTGCACGAACACCAGCAACCCCTCCGTCATGCTCGCCGCCGGCCTCCTGGCGAAGAAGGCCGTCGAGAAAGGGCTGACCGTCAACCCGGCGGTGAAGACCTCCCTCGCCCCCGGCTCCCGCGTCGTCACCGACTACTTCAACAAAGCAGGCCTCACCCCCTACCTCGACCAGCTCGGCTTCCAGACCGTCGGGTACGGCTGCACCACCTGCATCGGCAACTCCGGCCCGCTGAACCCGGCCATCGAGGAAGCGATCACGAAGAACGACCTCGTCGCCGCCTCGGTCCTCTCCGGCAACCGGAACTTCGAGGCCCGCGTCCACCAGAACATCCGGGCGAATTTCCTCATGTCGCCCCCCCTCGTCGTCGCCTTCGCCCTGGCAGGCCGCGTCGACATCAACCTCTCCGAGGAGCCCCTGGGCACCGGCAAGGACGGCCAGCCCGTCTACCTGAAGGACCTCTGGCCCACCCTCGCCGAGATCCAGACCCTGATGCGCTCCTCGATCCTGCCGGAGTCGTTCCGCTCCCTCTACAAGGACTTCGCCTCGCAGAACCCGGCCTGGAACGAGATCCCCGGCAGCGTCGGCCAGACCTACGCCTGGAACGAGAAGAGCACCTACATCCAGGAGCCCCCCTTCTTCACCGACTTCGGCCTGGAGCCCGGAACGATCACCGACATCGTCGGCGCCCGCCCCCTTGCCATCCTCGGCGACTCCGTCACCACCGACCACATCTCCCCCGCCGGGAATATCAAGAAGACCTCGCCCGCCGGAAAGTATCTGCTGGAAAACGGCGTCGCGCAGGACGACTTCAACAGCTACGGCGCCCGCCGCGGCAACGACCGCGTCATGACGCGCGGCACCTTCGCCAACGTCCGCATCACGAACCTCATGGTCCCCGGCACCGAAGGCGGCGTGACGAAGCACCAGCCCGACGGAGAGACCCTCGCCATCTACGACGCCGCCGTGAAGTACCAGGCGGCGGGCATCCCGCTGGTCATCGTCGCCGGGCAGGAATACGGCACCGGCAGCTCCCGCGACTGGGCGGCGAAGGGAACCCGGCTCCTCGGCGTGAAGGCCGTCGTCACGGAAAGCTTCGAGCGCATCCACCGCAGCAATTTGGTGGGCATGGGCGTCCTCCCCCTCAACTTCGAGGAAGGGACCAACGCAAAGACCCTCGGCCTCGACGGCACCGAAATCTACTCCATCAAGGGCCTCAGCAACGACGTGAAGCCCCGCCAGAAGCTGACCCTGGAGATCACCCGCGCCAACGGCAAGGTGGAGACCGTCCCCGTCATCTGCCGGATCGACACCGCCATCGAGGTCGATTACTACCAGCACGGCGGCATCCTCCCCTACGTCCTGCGCCAGATCCTGAAGCGGTAATTGCGCTCAGCGCGGCCTGGCCCGGGATTCTTTTCCCCGGTGCGGAGTGGACAAACCCTCCGCGCCGGGGGAACTTTCCTTCATGAACCGCTTCCTCTTCCGTCTCCTCTTTCTTCTGCTGTTGGGCCTCCTCGCCCTCCCCCTCTCCGCCCGAGCCGCGGGAGGCACCAGCGTCGCCTTCCTGGAAGACGCCACCCCCTTCTTCAAGAACGACCCCGCCCTCCTCGACTACGTCCAGAAGACCCTCGACTTCGAGCCGATCGGCTGGTCCCGCTTTCCCAGCCGCTCCTTCAATAACCCCGTTGGCGACTACGTCCTCCCCTTCGGCTTCCGGGCCAAGCCCAAGGGCAGCTCCAGCGACTACACCGTCCTCCTCCTCATCGAGCAGAACAGCGCAGGCGACGGCGTCATCCTGACCATCACCCCCCTCCACCCCCACCCCGCCGACGGCAGCAGCTCGGCGACGCCCCCCGCCTCCTCCCCCCCCGCTTCCAGCGCTGCCGGAACCCAATCGGGCGGCGGCTTCCTCAACACGATCAAGGGCTGGTTCCGCTAAACTTCAACCCCGCGGCGCATGCCCAGCCCCCTCTTCCTCAAGGTCACCCTCCTCCTGACCTGCTCCAACATCCTCATGTCGTTCGCCTGGTACGGCCACCTGAAGTTCCTCCACGGCTGGCGGCTCCCCCTCGTCATCCTCATCTCCTGGGGCATCGCCTTCTTCGAATACTGCTTCGCCATCCCCGCCAACCGCCTCGGCGCGACCGCCTTCACCGGCTTCCAGCTGAAAATCCTCCAGGAAGTCATCACCCTCACCGTCTTCATGGGCTTCGCCAAAGTTGTCCTCGGGGAAACGTTGCGCTGGAACTATCTTGCCAGCTTCCTTTGCCTCATCGCCGCCGCCTGGTTCGCCTTCGGTTTCAAAGCCGGAGCCGAAATCGGACTCAAGTAGTAGATTCCACTCAAATTCCCCCCTTTTCATCAATTTGGTGTTGTCTCCTCGCAGAATTTGTTTCACACTTTGTCTGCTTTGCAGACACGTAAACAGAAGAAAGATTTTGTGCTCCGGGCGCGCGTCACCCGGCAGATGAAAGAAGCTTGGAACCAGCTCGTGATCGAGAGCGGCGAGAGCGAGGCATTCCACCTCCGCGAGGCCGTCCGGGAATACCTGGAAAAGGCCACGAAGAAGTAGCGCGCCGCCGCCGCTTCACACGCTCCGTTTTCTCGGATTTCTTTCGGGATTTCTTTCGGGATTTATTCTTGCCTCAAACGGCATCCCGCGTACACTGTCCACCCCTTCGCCGCAATTGCAGCGGAGGGAATGAGAGTTCGCCACTTTAGCTCAGGGGTAGAGCAACGCTTTCGTAAAGCGTGGGTCGTCGGTTCAAATCCGACAAGTGGCTCTCCTTTTGGTTCTGTCAGTCCTGCTTCAGCTTTGGGGGTATAGCTCAGTTGGTAGAGCGTCTCGTTCGCAATGAGAAGGTCAGGGGTTCGAA
>CAISZB010000314.1 GCA_903889845.1 uncultured Verrucomicrobium sp.
AGCGATAAATATTCCCCTCCCCGCGACACGGCTCCAGCACCCGCCCCTCCGGGCGGAAGTGCTCCACCAACTGCCGAGCCAAGGGCAGCGGCGTCTGCACCACATCATTACTCACATAATCCCGATTCGGCTGAAAACGCATGGGAGCCTATTCTGCACTTCTCACGTAAAAGTACAGAAAAATATTCACATGTTATTAACAAAAAGAAAGTAGCCATTGATTTTACCTATTTAGACGTCGCGCCTGAAAAAACCACGTTTTGAGATTGCATCGCCGTCCGACCTTCGGCACCATCGCCCCTCCTTTCTCTGGCTGGGTAGCTCAGTTGGTAGAGCAGAGGACTGAAAATCCTCGTGTCACCGGTTCGATCCCGGTCCCAGCCACATTTTTTACCGATTGAATCGGCACGAATCGCCACTGGGCACTTACGCGGCATCTGGATGAAATTCGTCGTCGCCATCACCGGGGCCAGCGGCTCCCCCTACGCCCAGCGCCTCCTCGCCGCCCTGGCGGAGACCGAGCATCACGTCGACATCGTCCTCAGCCCCCACGCCGCCGAAGTCGCCGCCTCGGAAACCGGCACCCTCCTCCTGCCCGACCGCTTCCCCGTCCATCCCGACACCACCATGCAGGTCCCCTTCGTCAGCGGATCGGCAAAGTACGACGCCATGGCCATCGTCCCCTGCTCCATGGGCACCCTGGGCCGGATCGCCCACGGCTACAGCGACAGCACCATCACCCGCGCCGCCGACGTCTTCCTGAAGGAAAAGAGGAAACTCCTCCTCGTCCCCCGGGAAATGCCGTGGAACCTCGTCCACGCCCGCAACGTCGTCACCCTCATCGAGGCCGGGGCCCAGGTCCTTCCCGCCTCCCCCTCCTTCTACGGGCAACCGAGCACCGTCCAGGAAGTCGTCGATACCGTCGTCGCGCGGATTCTCGATCACCTCGGCGTCGCCCACGCCCTCTCCTCCCGCTGGAAGGATCAGGGGGCGAAGGAGTAAACCTCCATCCGTTTGTTTTTTGTTCCTGACAACGCCACGAACCGTGCCACAATAAGCACCCATGCACATCGGTCAGGAAGACCTTTCCTCCGTCGAAACCCTTTGCTTATTCGGCGGGCTCGGCGTTCTCTTTCTATTCCTGGTCGCCACGCTTTTTTTGATCCTCCAAAAACAAAGGGAATCCGTCGGCCCCAGTTCATGGGGTAAAGCCCCTTTCCCCGCCAGGGAATCTCCCACCCCCTTCATTCCGGTTCCCATCGCCGACGGCGGCATGACCAACGCCACCTACACGATCCTAATCCACCTCTCCTGCCTCCTCGTACTGATCCCCTTCCTCTTCCCCATCGGCACCGTCGTTCCCATCGTCCTCTGGCTCCTGAAAAAAGACCGGGACCCGCTCGTCGATGAAAGCGGACGGAACGCCTGTAATCTGGCCATCTCCTCCGTCATTTATTTGGGGATCGTCGGCATCTTCACCCTGATTGGCATTTCCTGGACCATTCAGGACTCCACGCACGCCTCTTCGATCTGGGATTTCTCCCGTTCCTTCTCCACCTTCGCCATCGCCGCAGCCATCGTCTCCCTGATTCGTTTTCTTATTTTTGCCTTCGTGATAGTCGGGGTAGCCAAGGCGTCCCAGGGCATCGCCTGGAAATACCCCCTCGCCATTCCCTTCCTCAAATCCCCTCGCCTCTAAAATTGAAAAAAAGCATTGCCTTTTTTCAATTTCCGCCGACCCTGAAAAAGGATGACCTTCGAGTGGGACCCGGCGAAAAGCGCGAGCAATAAACTCAAGCACGGCGTCTCCTTCGAGGAAGTGGAGGAAGCCCTCAACGAAGATGAGTTGATCGTCTCCCTCCCCAATCCCCGCTATCCGCACCAGCGCCTTTTCGTCTTCCGCCTGAAAGGAACCATCCACACGGCGGCGGTCGAGCAGCGGGGCGAAGTCTTCCGCCTCATCAGCGCCCAGAAGCGCCGGAAAATGGAGAAAAAGTATGGCCCTTAAAACAAAACAACCCAAACCTCCCTTCGATCCCGAACTCGATCGAGACCTGAACGCCGAACTCGACGCCGCCCTCGCCGCCGGGGTCCCGTTCGATCCGCCCGAATTCCTGGCCAAGGTGAAGGAAGCCGCCCGCCGCAGCGTCGAACTCGGCAACGCCCGTGCCGGCAAACGTGCGCAGGCGGAGGGTCGTCCCGGAACCCGTGCCCACGCGCGCCTCGACGTGGTTCGCCGTGATGAACAGC
>CAISZB010000315.1 GCA_903889845.1 uncultured Verrucomicrobium sp.
CCATCCCCGAGCTGCAGCGCATCCTCCACGACGAGATGGGCATGGGCTGGGACGAGGCCTGGGCCATCGTCACGAAAACCTTCGGCTACACGAACCACACCCTCCTCCCCGAGGCGCTGGAAAAATGGAGCCTCGGCCTCTTCTCGAAGGTCCTCCCGCGCCATACCGAGATCATCTACGAGATCAACAAGCGCCACCTGGAAGACGTCGAGGAAAAGTGGCCCGGCGACGACGCGAAGAAGCGCGACCTCTCCATTATCGAGGAAGGCCCCCACAAGATGATCCGCATGGCCCACTTGGCCGTCATCGGCAGCCACTCTGTCAACGGCGTCGCCGCCCTCCACACCGCCCTGCTAAAGAAGGATCTCTTCCCCGAGTTCGACCAGCTCTACCCCGGCCGCTTCAACAACAAGACCAACGGCATCACCCCGCGCCGCTGGCTCCTGGCCTGCAACCCGGAACTGGCCGAGCTCATCACGGAAAAGATCGGCCCCGGCTGGGCGAAGGACCAGACCCGCCTCCGCGGCCTCGAAAAATACGCCGACGATCCCGCGTTCCAGAAGCGGTTCATGGAGATCAAGAAGGACAACAAGGTCCACCTCGCCGGCATCATCAAGCGCGACTGCGGCATCGACGTCGATCCCCACGCCCTCTTCGACGTCCAGATCAAGCGCCTCCACGAGTACAAGCGCCAGCACCTGAACCTCCTCCACATCCTGGCCCTCTACCGCCGCCTCCTCCAGGACCCCAACTACCCGATGCAGCCCCGCGTCTTCATCTTCGGCGCGAAGGCCGCTCCCGGCTACGACCTGGCGAAGACCATCATCAAGGCGATCAACGCCGTCGGCCAGACCATCAACAACGACCCCCGGATCAACGGGAAGCTGAAGGTCGCCTTCCTGCCGAACTACCGCGTCTCCCTCGCGCAGCGCATCGTCCCGGCCGCCGACCTCTCCGAGCAGATCTCCACGGCGGGGAAGGAAGCCTCCGGCACCGGCAACATGAAGCTGGCCCTCAACGGCGCCCTCACCATCGGCACCCTCGACGGCGCCAACGTCGAGATCAAGGAGGAGGTCGGCGACGAGAACATCTTCATCTTCGGCCTCACCGTCGACGAAGTGCAGGCCCTCCTGAAGAAGGGCTACAACCCGTGGGACTACTACAATGCCAACGAGGAGTTGAAGGCCGTCGTCGACTGGCTCGGCTCCAACTACTTCACGCCGAACGATCCCCACGGCATCCTCTGCTCCATCCGGACCAGCCTCCTGGAAGGAGGCGACCCCTTCCTCGTCCTGGCCGACTTCGCCGCCTACTCCGAGTGCCAGAAGAAGGTCGATGCCGCCTACGCCGACAAGGCGAAGTGGGCGCGGATGGCGATCCTCAACACCGCCCGGATGGACAAATTCTCCAGCGACCGGACGATCCACGAATACGCCGAGGAAATTTGGAACGTGAAGCCCGTCGCGGTTTAAGCTCCTTGACCGAATCCGATTCAGTCCCGGAAGCACCGCCGCCGGAAGTACGCCCCCGCCCCCGGGGCCTCCTTCCTGCGGCGGTCGTCGCCGCCTACTCGGCCACGATGTCGGGCTGGCTGATGGGCCTGACCACCCTGAAGGAGGGCACCCTCCTCGACCGTTACCCGCAGGACCTGTTCGACTTCATCATCCACTGGTACTTCTTCCTCCTCGGCATCGGCATCTATCCGGGCATCGCCGTCAGCCTCTACTTCCTCTTCCTCGGCTGGAAGAGGTCTATCCCCGCATCGGTCGCCCTCGGCGTCCCCCTCTTCCTCGGCCTCCTCTGGGGCTGGGTCGGCTGGCTCCTCATCGGGGACAACCTGGGCAACGTCTTCCTGCGCGGGGAGCCTTTTCACTGGCCGCATTGATGCCGCGGCAGTGGGGATCGATTTGAAGAATCGGCAAAGAGGCTTATCCTTTCCCCACCCATGAGCACCTTCACCACGCGGGACGGGACCGAGATCTATTACAACGACTGGGGAACCGGCCAGCCGGTCGTCTTCAGCCATGGCTGGCCGCTCAACGGCGACGCCTTCGAGGACCAGATGTTCTTCCTCGCCTCCCACGGCTACCGCTGCATCGCCCACGACCGCCGGGGCCACGGCCGCTCCGGGCGCACCCTCCACGGAAACGACATGGACACCTACGCCGACGACCTCGCGGCGCTGACCGAGGCCCTCGACCTGAAAAACGCGATCCACGTCGGCCACTCGACCGGCGGCGGCGAAGTCGTCCGCTACCTCGGGCGTCACGGCTCGAAGCGCGTCGCGAAAGCCGTCCTCGTCGGGGCCGTCCCCCCGCTGATGCTGAAGACCCCGGCCAACCCCGGCGGCCTCCCGATGGAAGTCTTCGACGGCATCCGCGCCGCCGTCGTCGCCGACCGCTCCCAGTTCTTCAAGGACCTGACGATCCCCTTCTTCGGTTACAACCGCGAGGGGGCGAAGATTTCCCAGGGCGTCCGGGACACCTTCTGGCTCCAGGGCATGATGACCGGCTTCCCCGCCGCCTACCACTGCATCAAAGCCTTCTCCGAAACCGACCTCACCGAGGACCTGAAAAAGATCGACGTCCCCACCCTCATCATCCACGGCGACGACGACCAGATCGTCCCCATCGAAGCCTCGGCCCGCGCCGCGGCGAAGCTGGTGAAGGGGGCGGTGCTGAAAGTCTACGCGGGCGGCTCCCACGGCCTGGCCGTGACGCACAAAGATCAGCTCAATGCGGATCTGCTGGCGTTTGCTAAAAGCTGAATCGACGAGTCAAAACGCCCTCGGAACCTCTTAAAACAAGGTTCTGGGGGCTTTTCGTTGGTAAGGGAGGAGAAGAACTAGAGCATTTTCACCTCATGTTGACGCAAAAGCATCCCGGAGGGATGCCAGCCATTAGCCGGGGGTTGAGGCCATGAGGCCGACACCCCCGGTAGGGGATAAAAAGAAATCGCGCTTCGCAAAGGATCTCTATTCTCTTTGCGATCAAGCCGAAGCGCACCCCGAAGAGAGGACGCTAAAGAGGACGCCCCGGCAACTATCATTAAAAAGCCACATCGGCTCCGGGGCGAATGTTTATCCCGCATTTACCGGTGGTGTCGCTTCGTTGCCTCCCGGCCATGCCAGTCAGCTTCCCCTTTGCCTCTGTGTCGCTATCGCGACGGCGTTCAA
>CAISZB010000316.1 GCA_903889845.1 uncultured Verrucomicrobium sp.
ACACCCGGGAAGGGGCGTAGACCCCCGGCCCGAAGGGTTGCTTCTAAAAGGTTCTCCCTCCGCGTTGCTCGCTCCTTATGTGTCGCAACGGACACACCGCGTCGCTCTCGCCTTGATGGAGAACCTTTTAGAAGCAACGCGATCAGCTCAAAGTGCATAACAGGCTCTAGCGACGCGGGATGGTGTCGATCGTTTGCAGGTCGAGCGGGTTGCTCGAATTCGGGTCATGCGGCGACGAGGGCGCGTTGACCGAGGTCGGCTGCAGCGGGACGACGGGCAGATTGTGATCCCGGCTGCTGTCGCCAGGCTGGTTTGGGACGGGCTCGTAAACCGACGAGACGGGGACCTGCTCGTAGGTGACGCAACCCGTGGTGCTGAGCGCGGCGATACAAATGAAGAACAGATTTCTAAGCTTCAATGTAAAACAGGTTTACCCTATTCTTTCATTTTGGCGAATTGCTTTTGCAATCGCTCCGGGAATTCCGCAAGAGGGCGGTTGCAAAATACCCGGTGCGCGCCATTTCCGGGGGAAGGTCTCCTTTTAAAAGGACACAACCGGTAATACCAAATCACGCTGAGTAAGCCCCATCCCGCAATGATTCCTCCCAAGCGGGTTAGAAGCAGCGGACACCTTCTATCCGAAGCGGACAGCCACGCTTCGGTCGCACCTGTAGGCTAGTTCTGTTACATCAGAGCGGGGTGGTTTGGAGGGCCGCAGGGCCCTCCATTCCTTAAAACGCGCGGGTCGCCTCCAGCTGTACAGGGAAGCGAAGCGATTGTACCCGGTCCCGAAGGGCATCACCTATTACTTCGCGATCCCTTATAAGGCGCACTTAAAGTGATTTGGTATAAATCGGGATGCACGTGGCCAGGGTGTGGAAGGGCATTTTGCAAGACAAGGCGGGGGAGCTGTGCAGAATGCAGTCGGGTGGGCCTCCGGCTTTCCCCGCCACGCGACATCCCATTGAGAGAGCGGTGAGATCCGCCCGGCGCCCGGCATTGGAGTTGCACCGGAGAAAGTGAAGCGCTTTTCCCCACGATCCTCCCCATGAAAATCCGCATCCAGCATCGCACGACTTACCGCTACAAGGAGCCCGTCTCCTTCGGTCCCCACTCCGTCATGCTCCGACCGCGCGAGGGCCACGACCTGCACATCGAGTCGTCGATCCTGGAGATATCCCCCGCCCACAACATCCACTGGATCCGCGACGTGAACGGAAACTCGATCGCCAAGATCGACTTCCTTGAGCCCGCCGACCGGCTCACCGTCTTCAGCGAAATCGTGCTGCGCCACTACGATTCGAATCCCTTCGACTTCCGGCTCGATGCGGGCGCCTCCACCTACCCCTTCATCTACCCCGCCGAGAGCAAGAGCGAGTTGGCCGCCTTCACCCAGATCCTCTATCCGAAGGACACCGCCGCGTTGAGCGCCTGGCTGAAACCCTTCTGGAGCCCGGGCCGATCCATCGGCACGATCGACCTCCTCCAAAACCTCAACCTCCACATCAACCGCACCCTGCGCTACCAGTGGCGGGGTGACGAAGGCGTACAGACCCCGGCCCAAACCCTGGGACTCCAGAGCGGCTCGTGCCGGGACTTCGCCACGCTTCTGCTCGAAGCCTGCCGCACCTGGGGCCTGGCCGGCCGCTTCGTCAGCGGCTACATGCTGTGCGAGGCCGCCGGGGCGGGAGGTTCTTCCACCCACGCCTGGGCCGAGGTCTACCTGCCCGGCGCGGGATGGAAGGGCTTCGACCCCACTTCGGGCATCGTCACGGGTTCCCAGCACGTCGCCGTCGCCGTCTCGCGCGACCCGGAAAAAGCCGCCCCGATCTCCGGCTCCTTCGTCGGCCCCGCCGACGCTTTCCTGGGCATGGATATCGATGTGCGTGTGTCCTAGGTCGTGTTAGCGATTTCCGGCGGGTCGCGCCGGAGGGGCTACGCCCCTCTCCCCGAGGCGTGCGCAACGCCGCGTGCCTGAATGGCACGCAAGGCAGCGCAGAACGAAGGGGAAGGGGCATAGAACCCCGGCCCGAAGGGTTGC
>CAISZB010000317.1 GCA_903889845.1 uncultured Verrucomicrobium sp.
CGCCGGAGATCTCGATCGGGGGTTTGGCGACATCGTCCTCGGTTTCAATCGCCGCGACCTCGATGTTCAGCATCGTGGCAAAAACTTCTCTGGCGGCGGCGCGGGCAAAGGTCGATATGATATGCACTGGGGCGGACTCCCGGATTTTGAGTGTTCGGCGGCGGTTACTGAGGGTAGCACTTAGCATACCTCGTTCAGGGAGTTCTAGTAAAATCGGGAGACGCGGAATCTTTCTCTTTTTTTACCTAGGCAATGCGCGCGCTTTGGTACATGGTTTTTGTCCGGAAAGCCTGATTGTTTCTGTAAACCCGATGGAAAAAGCGCCATCCCAGCCGCCGAGTCAGCCCCCGATTTACGAGCTGATTTCCGACCCGAAGGCCAGCCAGGTGCTGCCCTCCCTGGGAGCCATCGTGAAGCAGCTCCAGCACCTCACGGCCAGCCCCCGGACGACGATCCAGGAGATCACCGCGCTGATCCGGGCCGACCAAAGCCT
This sequence comes from uncultured Verrucomicrobium sp., assembly GCA_903889845.1. Classification (GTDB taxonomy): domain Bacteria; phylum Verrucomicrobiota; class Verrucomicrobiia; order Methylacidiphilales; family GAS474; genus GAS474. The sequence goes on from CAISZB010000317.1 coordinate 494, forward strand.
GACGGCGAAACTGCTGCGCCTCTCCAACTCCGCCTTCTACGCCCCGGTCGAGCCGATCCTCCACATCGACGAGGCGGTGGTCTTCCTGGGCCTCAATCAGGTGCGCAACGCGATCCTGACGGCCCGCCTGATCGAGGCGACGGCCCCGATCCCGGAGGCGCTCCTCACGTGGCGCGACTTTTGGCTTCACGAGGTGGCCGTGGCGATCACGTTGCAGCATCTCTCGGGCTATATGCGGGAGCCGCGGATGACCGACGAGGCCTATTACGTCATGGGCCTCTTCCACGATATCGGGAAGTTGGCCCTCGCGATCCTCGCGCCGGAGCTGTTCAAAAAGATCCTGGAGGAGACGGCGGCGCAGCGCGGGGAAATCTCCCCGGTGGAGATCGAGATCGCGGGGCTGAACCACGCCAGCATCGGGGCCTGGTACCTGCAGCAGCAGGGCCTCCCGCCCTCGCTCTACGAGGCGATCCGGCTCCACCACTCGTGGAGCTACAGCCCCGGGCCGGTCGAGGAGGCGGCGATGATTTCCCTGGCCGATCAGCTGGTCCACCTCTTCCGGATCGGCGCCTCCGGCACGTACTTCCCGCCCGATTGGAACCCGGGGGAGTCGCCCGAGTGGCTGGTCTACCGCGAAGGCGCGAACAACCTCGCGCCGCGCTGGCCCGATCTGGTCCTGGAGACGTGGCACAAGGTGAAGCACGTGCCCGCGATTTTCGATAGTTTGAATTTTGGCGGGGAGGGTTGAGGGGGGGCCGAAGGGCCGCACCCACAACCCCGCCCAATAAACGCCCATCTTCCGCCAACCCACGCGGCGTAGGGGTATTGGAACCAAGCTTAAATTGGCGTCATGAGCAACCGTACCGGCATCGATATTTTGCGCGATCCCTTCCTGAATAAGGGAACCACCTTCACCGCCAAGGAGCGGGATACACTGAAATTGCGCGGCCTGCTACCGCCCCGCGTCCATTCCACCGAGGAACAGATGGGCCGCGTCCTCAGCAACCTGCGCGGCAAGGCGACCAACCTGGAACGCTACGTCTTCCTCAACGGCCTCCTGGGCCGCAACGTCGACCTCTTCTACCGCCTGGCCCTCGAAAACATCGAGGAAATCATGCCCCTGATCTACACGCCCACCGTCGGCAAGGCGTGCCAGGAATACGGCTCCATCTTCCGCCGCCCGAACGGCCTCTATATCTCCCTCGAAGACGCGGGCCACATCGAGGAAATCCTCCAGAATTGGCCCCACAAGGACGTCCGCGTCATCGTCGTCACCGACGGCGAGCGCATCCTCGGCCTCGGCGACCTGGGCAGCAACGGCATGGGCATCCCCGTCGGAAAGCTCTCCCTCTACACCGCCTGCGCCGGCATCCACCCCTCCCAGACCCTCCCGATCACGATCGACGTCGGCACGGAGAACCCGAAGCTCCTGGCCGACCCCCTCTACCTCGGCCTCCAGCAGCACCGCGTCCGCGGCGAGGCCTACGACGCCCTCATCGCCGAGTTCATGAAGGCCGCCCAGAAGGTCTTCCCGAATATCCTCATCCAGTTCGAGGACTTCGCCAACCAGAACGCCTTCCGCCTCCTGGAGCACTACCAGGACAAGGCCTGCACCTTCAACGACGACATCCAGGGCACTGCTTCCGTCGCCCTGGCCGGACTCTACTCCGCCCTCCGCGTCACGGGCGGGAAGATGGAAGAACAGCGCCTCCTCTTCTTCGGCGCGGGCGAAGCCGGTACCGGCATCGCCGAACTGGCCGTGGAGGCCATGGTGAAGGACGGCGTGCCCGAGGCGAAGGCCCTGGCCCGCTGCTGGTTCATCGACTCGAAGGGCCTCGTCACGAAGGGCCGCCCCGGCCTCGCGGGCCACAAGCTCCGCTTCGCCGTCGATCACGCCCCGCTCTCCGGCAACCTGGAAATCGTCGAGGCCCTCAAGCCGACGGCGATCATCGGCGTCTCCGGCCAGCCCAACACCTTCACGAAGGAAATCCTCAAGAAGATGGCCGAGTACAACGCCCGGCCGATCGTCTTCGCCCTCTCCAACCCGACCTCCCAGGCCGAATGCACGGCGGAGCAGGCGTACGTCGAGACCGACGGCAAGGCCGTCTTCGCCAGCGGCAGCCCGTTCGACCCCGTGACCTTCAAGGGGCAGACCTTCGTCCCCGGGCAGGGGAACAACGCCTACATCTTCCCGGGCGTCGGCCTCGGCGTCGTCGCCGTGAAGAGCCGCCGGGTGAACAGCACGATGTTCCTGACCGCCGCGAAGACCCTCGCCCAGCTCGTCTCCGAGGAAGACCTGGCCAAGGGCCGGATCTACCCCTCGCTGAAGATGATCCGGAAGGTCTCCCTGGCGATCGCCGTCGCCGTCGCCGAAGTCGCCTACGCCCAGGGCCTGGCCGACGAAAAGCGGCCCGCCGACCTCTCCGCCTTCATCCAGGCGAAGATGTACCAGCCCTAAGCTCTAACGGCTGAAATCACGACGCCGCGCCAGCCCTGCTGGCGCGGCGTTTTGTTTTCCCTCCGAGGTGGCTTGAATCCCGAGAGAAGAGATCGCTACGATACCGCACCCCCCCGATCGATGAACCTGAGAGATAAAGCGATGACATGGATTGCGAGCACGATTCTGGCCGCCGCCACCACTACCGGAACCTGCGCCGACTCGTCCGACAATGACGGCGTGGCCGCGATCAAGGCGCTCACCCTCGACGGGGGAACGATCGTCTCGGCCGTGCACGACACCGCCCCGACGGTGACGACCCCGGACGGGAAAACCTTCGACAACCTGCAGCCCCGGACGATTGTCAAAATCGTCCTCAACCCGGCCAAGGGTTCCAACATCAACGTCGAGATCTGGCTGCCCGACGCCACAAAGTGGAACGGTCGCTTCCTCGGCCTCGGCAACGGGGGCTCCGCCGGAAGCATCAACTCCATGGGCCTCTCCGGACCGGCGGCGGGAGGGACCGCCGTCGCCACCACCGACATGGGCACCGCGCCGAATTCCGATTCCGGCGTCGGGAATCCGGAGGTCTGGAAGGACTTTGGCTTCCGCGCCACCCACCTGATGACCGTCGTGGCGAAACAGGTCATCAAGGCCTACTACGGCAAGGATCCCTCCTATTCCTATTTCAACGGCGGCTCGACCGGCGGCCAACAGGCCCTCCAGGAAGCCCAGCGTTATCCCGCCGATTACGACGGCATCGTCGCGAACATCCCCGCGCACTGCCGGACGCCCCTCCACGCCTATTTCCTGTGGAACGACCAGATCCTCCACAAATGCCCCTTCACCGAATCCCAGGAGAAAAACGTCATCGCCGCCGGGGTCGAATACATGGCCTCCCGGGAAGTCCCGGTCCTGGCCGGAAAAATGATCTCCGACCCGCGCTGCGACGCCAAGGACATCGAGGCCGTCATCGCCCTGGCGATGCAGAAGGACCCGACCCTCACCCCGGCCCATGCCGAGGCACTGCGGAAGCTCTTCGACGGCCCCCGGAGCACCCTCACCGGGGAGCGCATTTTCAACGGCATCCCGTTCGGAAGCTCGCTGAGTGCGGCGCACAACCATCTCTATCTGTTCAAATGGGTCTTCGGGGCGAACAAGGCTCTGGCCGACATCGATTTCGGCAAGGACATCGACACGTACACGGCGACGCTCGGCCCCTATCTCAACGCGGAGAACCCCGACCTGACCGCCTTCGCCGAGCGGGGCGGCAAGCTGATCATGCAATCCGGCGCCGCCGACTCCGTCGTCCCCTACCACGCCACGCTCGATTATTACGAGCGGGTCGTTGAGAAGTTCGGGGGGCTGGAAAAAGTCCAGGCGTTCTGCAAATTTTATATCATCCCGGGCATGCCGCACGGCGGCGGGCCGCTGAACAACGTGCCGAGCCTGCTAAACCTCGTCGTCCAATGGCGGGAAAAAGGGGTCGCGCCCGACGTCCTCCAGGCGCGCCGCGTCATCGACGGGAAAACCGAATTGGAGGTCCCCATCTACCCCTATCCGGCCAAGGCATCCTGGGACGCCGCCACCTCCACCTTCAAGCCGATCGACGGCCCCCGTGGCGGCGTCGAGCGCGTCGCGGAACGGTTCCGGCCCGCGGCAGCGGAGTAGCCGCGACTCTCCCTCATGCCCATCCCCGAAAGTACATCGGCCGAGGGCCTTGAGCAGTACGTCGGGGGGAAATGCCTCGTCGCCGGACGCGGCAAGGCGTGGCGGGAGGTCAAAGCCTCGCTCTTCGCGATGCCCTCCACCCAGGGGATCGAGAATCTCCCCTCGATCAACGAACCGGCCCTGATGTGGATGACCTCCGGCGAGGTCGAGATCCGGGAGCGGGAAACCGGCGGCCCGTGGGTGACGACCCGGGTGAAGAAAGGGTCCTTCTTCCTCACCGTGGCGGGAGCGCCCTACGATTGCAGCTGGAAGACCCTCACCCCGGTGCCGTTCGAATTCATGCTCGTCCTCCTGGGGCTGCCCCTCCTGCAGCGCGCGCTGGAGGAAGTCTTCGGGGCCGGCGCTCCCGCCCGGCTGCGCGACGTCTCCGGCTTCAACGACGACGCCCTCGACCCGCTGATGGAGTCCCTGCGCAGGGAGTTGCTGCGCCGGAAAGCCAGCCCCCTCTTCGTACAGGGCGTCGCCCAGGCCATCGCGGTCCATCTGGCCCGAAACTATGCGGAGACAACCGCGGACAACCGCCGCGCGAGCCCCTCCCTGCCCGGCTACAAGCTGCGCCGGATCACCGACTGGATGGCCGCGCACCTGGACGAGGAGGTCAACCTCGACCAACTGGCCGCCCGGGCGGGACTGAGCAAGTTCCACTTCCACCGCCTCTTCAAAAGCGCCCTGGGGGTTTCCCCCTCGCATTACCACCTCACGCTGCGGATGGACGCCGCGCGGCGCCTGCTGCGCGAGACGAAGAAGAGCGTCGTGACCGTGGCCCTCGACGTCGGCTACGCGAATCCCAGCCACTTCGCGCAACTCTTCCGGCGGGAGACCGGCCTCTCCCCGAGCGACTACCGGCGCCAGCGCTGAACCGGACAACCGGTGTTTGAAGCAAGATCGCGGCAGCCGAAGCAAGATCGCGTGCGACGGGGGCGCGAACATGGAGTAGGCTCGCTCCCATGAAAACAAGGACACTCGGTCAAAGGAGTCTGGAAGTCTCCGCCCTCGGCCTCGGCTGCATGGGGATGAGTTTTTCCTACGGCCCGCCCAAGGACAAGCGGGAGATGACCGCCCTGCTGCGCGCCGCCGTCGACCGCGGCGTCACCTTCTTCGACACCGCCGAGGTCTATGGCCCCTTCACGAACGAGGAACTGCTGGGCGAGGCCATCGCCCCCTTCCGCAACCGGCTGGTGATCGCCACCAAATTCGGCTTCGACTTCGGCCCGGGCTTCGACCCGCGCGGCATGAAGGGCATTCCGGGCCTGAACAGCCGCCCGGAACAGATCCGGCGCGCCGTCGAGGGCTCGCTCCAGCGCCTCAAAATCGACGTCATCGACCTCCTCTACCAGCACCGGGTCGATCCCGCGGTGCCGATCGAGGACGTCGCCGGAACGGTGAAGGAGCTGATCGCGCAGGGAAAGGTGAAGCACTTCGGCCTCTCCGAGGCGGGCATCGGGACGATCCGCCGCGCCCACGCCGTCCAGCCCGTCACCGCCCTCCAGAGCGAATACTCCCTGTGGACGCGGACTCCCGAGAAGGAAGTGATCCCGACCCTGGAGGAACTCGGCATCGGCCTCGTCCCCTACAGCCCCCTGGGCAAAGGCTTCCTCACCGGCAAAATCGACGAGAAGACGACCTTCGAGGGCACCGACTTCCGGAGCACCCTGCCCCGCTTCACGCCGGAGGCCCTCAAGGCGAACCAGGCCCTGATCGACCTCCTCACCCGCATCGCGGCGCAGAAGCAGGCGACCCCGTCCCAGATCGCCCTGGCGTGGCTCCTGGCCCAAAAGCCGTGGATCGTCCCGATCCCCGGCACGACGAAGCTCCATCGCCTGGAAGAAAACCTCGGGGCCGCCTCGGTCGAGCTCACCCCCGACGATCTGCGCGAGATCGAAACCGCCGCCGCCCGGATCACGGTGCAGGGAGCGCGGTATCCCGAAAAACTCGAAAAGATGACCGGCCTTTAACGACCTCTAATCATTCCCCTCAACCCAAAACCCATTATGGAAATCAAACGCAACGGCACGCAGCCTTCCGGCAAAGGCCCCGCCGACTGGTTCACCGGCACGGTACGCATCGACCCCCTCTTCCAGTCGCCCGCCCCGGCCCGGGCGATCGGCGCCAGCGTCACCTTCGAGCCCGGCGCCCGGACAGCCTGGCACACCCACCCCCTGGGCCAGACCCTGGTCGTGACGGCGGGCTGCGGCCAGGCCCAACGCTGGGGCGGCCCGATCGAGCCGCTCCGCCCGGGCGACGTCGTCTGGTTCCCGCCCGGCGAAAAGCACTGGCACGGAGCCGCGCCCACCACGGCGCTGACCCACATCACCATCCAGGAACCCCTCGACGGCAAGGTCGTCGACTGGCTGGAACACGTCAGCGAGGAACAGTACCGGGGGTGAGGGGGGCGCGAGGTAATGGGTACGGCCCTTCGGGGCCGGGTACAATCGCTTCGCTTCCCTGTACAGCTGGAGGCGATCCGCGCGTTTGAACGAATGGAGGGCGTGCCGCCCTCCAA
>CAISZB010000318.1 GCA_903889845.1 uncultured Verrucomicrobium sp.
CCCTGCCCCGAAGGGGATGCCTTCCTCTTCGCGCCCCCCCTAACTCGCCAGCGCCCGCCGATACACCACCTCGTACTGCTTCGCGCTCTCGTCCCAACTGAAGTCTTCCTTCATCGCGAGCTTGCGGACGCGGTTCAGTTCGACCTTGTCGGCATAGAGGCTCCGTGCCCGTTGGCAGGCATCCCAGAAGGGCTGGCCGGTGCACGGCATGAAGCGGAAGCCGGTGCCGTCCGGGCCTCCCTTGGCGACTTGCGCGGCCTCGGCGATCTCCGCCTTCGTCTTGGCTTTGGACTTGGCCTTGGAAGCCTTGCCGCCCTTCTTCGCCTCGGGCTTCGGCGCGGGGGGGCGGTAGTCGCGGACGGAGTCGGCCAGGCCGCCTGTCTCGTGGACGATGGGAAGGGTGCCGTAGCGGAGGCTGTACATCTGCGTCAGGCCGCACGGCTCGTAGAGGGAGGGCATGAGGAAGAAGTCGGAACCCGCCGTCACCCGGTGGGAGAGTTCCTCGCTGAAGCCGATCCAGACACCGACCTTCCCCGGATGGCGCAGAGCGAGGCTGGAAAACCAGTGCTCCGCCGCCGGGTCGCCGGAGCCGAGGAGGAGGAAGCGGATGTCCTGCCAGAGGAGCCCCTCGATGACTTCCTGGATGAGGTGGATGCCCTTCTGGTGGGCCAGCCGCGTGACGCAGCCGAAGATCGGGGCGCCGTCGTCGCGGAGGCGGAAGGCCTCCAGCACGGCCTTGCGGCAGGCCGCCTTGCCGCCGAGGGAGGCCGGGCCGTAGTTCGCCGGGAGGTGGATGTCGGTCTTCGGGTCCCACTGCCCGTAATCGACGCCGTTGAGGATGCCGGTGAGTTTGTGGCTCTGCTCCTGGAGGACGCGGTCGAGCCAGCAGCCGTAGATTTCCGTCTGGATCTCCTGCGCGTAGCGGGGGCTGACGGTCGTGACCTGGTCGGCCATGACGATGCCCGCCTTCATGCAATTGACGTAGCCGTAGAACTCGACCCCCTGCGCCGTGAAGGCGTCGTCGGGGAGGTTCGTCAGCGGGAAGTCGAGGCCCCAGAAGCTGCCCTGGTAGGCCAGGTTGTGGATCGTGAAGACCGTCTTGAACGGAAGGCCCCGCGCCTGGACGAAGGCGGGGACGAGGCCCGTCTGCCAGTCGTGGACGTGAAGGATTTCCGGCGCCGGTTCCAGGTAGCGGGCCGCCTCGACGACGGCTTTGCTGAAGAAGAAAAAGCGGGCCGAGTTGTCCTCGTAATCGGCGTTATTCTCCCCGTAGAAGTTGGCGCGGTTGAAGTATTCCTCCTGCTCGATCAGGAAGAGGCGGACGCCGCCGGGGGCCTCGGCCTCCCACACGCGGCCTTCCTTCACCGTCTTCCCCATCGGGATCTGGAGGAAGAGGTCGGTCGCCCGGATGCCCGGTATCCGCTCCCGCAGGCCCCGGTAAAGCGGAATCACCGCCGAAACCGAATGCCCCCGCGCCTTCAAGACCGAGGGAAGAGCCCCGATGACGTCGCCGAGGCCACCGCTCTTGGCGTAGGGGGAAAGTTCGCTGGCGGCAAAAAGGATATTCATGAAAAATCGGACAGGAAAACGAGGATAATCATGCTGATAGGTTTTCCTTTTCCGTGTTGCGAGATTTTTTTACTTATTTAATCTGATTTAATCGGGTAAAGTCCCCGCTCCACACACCATGCCCACCCCTCGCGGCAGCAATGCCCCCGTCACGGAAACGCTCGAATTCGACAACGCGCGCGCCGTGCTCTCCCTCATCGGCAACGACGAGCGCAACCTCGACCTCCTTTCCGACCGCTTCCACGTGAAGGCGACGAGCCGCGACGGCTGGCTCCGGCTGGAGGGGCCGAAGGAGGGCGTGACCCGCGCCCGGAAGGTCCTCGACCAGCTCCACAAGGCGAAGGAAGGCGGCCTCACGATCCGGCGCAAGGAATTCCTCTTCGCCGTCGAGGCGGTCGAGGAGGCCCGCTCCGTCGCCCTGGCCGACCTTCACGCGGCGCGGATCGAGGTCTCGCCGAAGAAACCGGCGGTGATCCCGAAGACCCCCTCCCAGAAGACCTACATCGACGCGATCCGGGGAAAGGACCTCGTCTTCGGCCTCGGCCCGGCGGGGACGGGGAAGACCTACCTGGCGATCGCCAGCGCCGTCGCCGCACTGCGTCGGGAAGAGGTGAAGCGGATCGTCCTCACCCGGCCCGCCGTCGAGGCGGGGGAGGCCCTCGGCTTCCTGCCGGGCGACCTCAACGAGAAGATCCTCCCCTTCCTGCGCCCCCTCTACGACGCCCTCAACGAAATGCTGGAGCCGGAGGAGATCGTCCGTCACACGGAGCGAGGCAGCATCGAGATCGCCCCCCTCGCCTACATGCGCGGGCGGACGCTGAGCCAGAGTTTCATCATCCTCGACGAAGCCCAGAACACGAGCACGGAGCAGATGTTCATGTTCCTCACCCGCCTCGGGCCGGGCTCGAAGTGCGTCGTGACGGGGGACCCGACCCAGATCGATTTGCCGAAGACCCGCAAATCGGGCCTGATCGAGGCGCGACAGGCCCTGAAGGAGACCACCGGCGTCACCTTCTGCGAGTTCGGCGAGGGCGATGTCGTCCGGCACGACCTCGTCCAGCGGATCATCTCCGCCTACCGCATCCATCGCGGGCAGCAGCTCACCAGCATGGGATTGTAAGGAGCGCACGATGATCGGCTGGTTCCAACGCAAGAGGCTGGTGAGCAAGGGCATGGCGATCGACCGCCAACGCCACACGCACGGCGGGGAATGGCGCTCCGTCCTGGAGACGAGTCCCTACGCCCGCATCGGCATCTGCCTGGGTTACGCCGCCTTCGCCTTCTTCTGCGGCACCTATCGGGCGGAGCCCCTCCAGGCACAGCTCTTCCTCCTCGTCGGGATCTTCTTCGTCAGCTCGATCATGCTCCTCTACCTCGACATCCCCGAGGTCTGGCGGAGCAACTCGAAGCTGGTCCTCCTCTTCGGCTCCATCGGGGCGAACCTGGTACTGAACCGCCTCTTCCTCTTCTTCTCCCTCTACCTGGAGCAGGCCGCGATCCCCGGCCTCATCTTCTGGGTCCCCACGGCCTTCGCCCCCCTCCTCATCACCGTCCTGATGGGGGCACGGGCCGGACTCTACACCGTCGTCGTCGCCGGGGTGATGGAGTCGCTCCTCGTCGCGGCCAGCTTCGACCACCTCATCATCAGCCTCATCATCGGCTTCACCGCCGTCTTCTTCTCGCGGAACGTCCGCCGCCGCAACGACGTCGTCCGGGCCGGGGCCGCCGTCGGCGTCGCGGGGCTGATCTGCGCCATCGCCTTCGGCCTCCTGGGCCGGAGCGAGCCGGGGCTCTTCCTGATGCAGGCCATCCTCGGCATCGGCGTCGGCGTCGTCACCGCGATGGTCGTCAACTCGATCCTCCCGATCCTGGAAACGATCTTCGAGATCAACACGAACATCTCCCTCATCGAGTTGGCCGACCTGAATCACCCCCTCCTGCGGCAGCTGACGCTGGAGGCCCCCGGCACCTACCACCACAGCCTGATGGTCGCGAACCTGGCCGAGGCCGCCGCGCAGGCGATCGGGGCCAACGGCACCCTCTGCCGCGTCATGGCCTACTTCCACGACATCGGGAAGCTGAAGAAACCCGAGTACTTCGTCGAGAACGCCGGGGCCGCGGAGAACCCCCACGACACCCTTTCCCCGACGATGAGTTCCCTCATCATCATCTCCCACGTGAAGGAGGGCGTCGACCTGGCCGTGAAGAACCGGCTGAAGAAGCCGATCATCAACGCCATCCAGGAGCACCACGGCACCTCCCAGATCTACTACTTCTACCGCCGCGCCCTCCAGATGGCCGAGGACGCGAAGACGGGGAGCGAGATCATGAACCTCCGCGAGGAGGACGTCCCCGACGTGCCGGAGGAGAACTTCCGCTACCCGGGCCCGATCCCGCAGAGCAAGGAGACCGGCCTCCTCATGCTGGCCGACGTGATCGAGGGGGCCTCCCGCTCCCTCGACAAGCCGACCCCGCAGCGCATCGAGGACATGGTGAAGGATCTCGTCGCCCGGCGCGTGGCCGAGGGGCAGCTCGACGAATCGGGCCTCAGCCTCAAGGAAATCCGCCAGGCCGGGGAGTCGTACGTCTTCACCCTGAAAACCATGATGCACAGCCGCATCAGCTACCCCAAACATGAGCCGCTCCAGCAACAGCCCCCGTCCCACGGTGGAACTTTTCAATCTGCAAAACGAGCGCCGAATCAAGGCGGGGGGGGCGAAGGCCCTCGCACGTCGGATTCAAACCTCCATTGAGTTCCTGCCCGAGGGCGGGACTCCCCTCCCCGCCCGCATCGAGATCAGCCTCGTCAGCGCCGCGGAGATCGGTCGCGTCCACGGGGAATTCCTCGATGACCCGACGCCGACCGACGTCATCACCTTCGACCACGGCGAGATCCTGATCTGCCCCGCCGTCGCCGAGGCGCAGGGCCGGGAGCACGCCCGGACGATGGAGGAGGAACTCCTCCTCTACGGCATCCACGGCCTCCTCCACATCCAAGGCTGGAGCGACCTGACGCCGCGCAAGCGCGCCGCGATGCACCGGGAACAGGAGCGGGTCTTCGCCGCGACGCAGGCCGCCACGGCGGCCCGGGCCCGGGTCCAGCCGAAAAAGAAAAAGACGAAATGAGGGCCGATGCCCGGACTGAATCCACGGTGCGGGGAATCGTCGTCGGGCGGATGCCCTTTTCGAACACCAGCCTCCTGGTGACCTGGGCGACCCCGGAAGCGGGGATCATCAAGACGATGGCGAAGGGCGTCTCCGGCCCCCGCCCCTCGGCGGGCCTCCTCCCCGACCTCTTCTACCTCTGCGAGGTCCGCTACCTCCCTCCCGCCAAGGGCGGGATCGGGACGCTGCGCGAGGCGCGCCTCCTCCACCCCTTTCTCCCCCTGCGCCGCGACTGGACGGTCCTCCTCTGCGCCCACTACTTCGCCGACCTCCTCGCCTCCCTTTCCGAGCCCGAGACCGAGATCGCCCTCCTCTTCGAGCTGTTCGAGAAGGCCCTGCGCCACCTCGAAACCCACGCCCCGACGCCGAAGCTCGTCACCCGCTACGAGGCCCGCCTCCTGGAACTGAGCGGCCTGGGCTTGCCCCCGACCGCCTCCGTGACCGAGACTTCCGCCGCCCTCCGCCGCGCCGTCGAGACCCACCACCACCGCCTCCCGCCGACGCGGGAAAAGCTGCTCAAGGCGCTGGGGATGGAATAAGCGAAAACAGCGCACCCGCTCTTTTGTTATCGCTCAGGGAAGGCCATCCCCTCCACTCTTGTTTTCGATTCTCTTTGGGGAAATGGCGGGGGGGGATAATACAGATAGCCACCTCAAAAAGTACCATTACAATTAAGCAGAACAAAGACACATGAGAACCTGGACTCTTTCGACCAAATTGATCGCCTCCTTTGCCGTCGGATCTCTGATTACCCTGCTTGTCGGCGGACTCGGCCTCTTCGGCCTCTCCCGGGTCGATGCCCACCTCACCGAAGTCGGCGATGTCCGGTTGCCCAGTCTCCAGGGCCTCAATCTCATGTACGAGGGAGTTCTCGATTTCCGGTTCATCAACCGGACCCTGCTCGACGAACACCTCGATGCCGACAACGTCCAAAAGACCTTCGCTCTGATCTCCAAAGACACCGGCCGCTGCAAGCAGGGCTTCGATATCTACGCTCCCCTTCCCCAGACTGACGAGGAAGCCCGTATCTGGAAAGAACTCGTCCCCCTCTGGGAAACCTTCCTCAGGAACGAGGCGGAACTGAACCGCCTTCAGCAGATCTATTGGGGCCAGCCGACGCCGGAAAGCTACAGCACCATGCACCAATACATCGTGAGTACGATGTTTCCGTCCACCGGCCCCGTTTTGACTCGCCTCGAAAAACTCTGCCAGATCCAGATGGACATTGTCGACCTCGAGAAAAAGACGTCCGGAAAGGAAAAGACCGGAATCACCCTCTTCTCCGTCCTCCTCTGCGTCGGCGGCACGGCGCTCTCCCTCGGCCTCGGTTTCTTCATCGCCCGGGCCATCTCCCGGCCCATCCTCCTCATCACCGAGGAACTGGGTTCCGGCTCGACCCAGATCGCCTCGGCCTCCGGCCAGGTGGCTTCCTCCGGTCAGACCCTGGCCCTGGGGGCGAGTGAACAGGCGGCCAGCCTGGAGGAGACCAGCGCCAGCCTCGAGGAAATCAGCGGCATGACCCGGAAAAACACCGAGAATGCGGGGACCGCCAGGCAGCTCTCCTCCGAGGCCCGCATTGCCGCCAATACCGGTGCCCTGCGGACCGGGGAAATGGCCGCCGCCACCACGGCGATCTCCGAGGCGGCGAAGGAAATGAGCGACGCCATCGCCGGGATCAAGAAGTCGAGCGACGACGTCTCGAAGATCCTCAAGACGATAGACGAGATCGCGTTCCAGACGAACATCCTGGCGCTCAACGCCGCCGTCGAGGCCGCCCGCGCCGGGGAAGCCGGGGCCGGGTTCGCGGTCGTCGCCGAGGAAGTCCGTTCCCTCGCCCAGCGCAGCGCCGAGGCGGCGAAGGAAACCGCCCGCCTGATCGAGGCCTCCTCCTCACAGAGCGGACGGGGCGTCGAGGCGAGCCGCAAGGTCGAGGGCCGCATCGAGGAGATCGTCCGCAAGTCGGACGCCGTGAAGGAGAGCCTCGCCACGATCCAGGACAAGGCGACCCGGGTCGATGCCCTCGTCTCCGAGATCGCGACGGCCTCGAAGGAACAGAACACGGGGATCGAGCAGATCAACAAGACCGTCGACCAACTCGACAAGGTGACGCAATCGAATGCCGCCGCCGCCGAGGAATCGGCCAGCGCCGCCGAAGAACTCAGCAGCCAGTCCGGGGAGATGGAGCAGATCGTCGTGCGGCTGAAGCAGATTGTCCTGGGCGCCAGCGACCAGAACACCTGGGCGGAACGGCCCGCGCGGCAGGACAGGGCGATCCCGATGCGGACGCTGACAACGACCTCACGCAGAAGCTATCCCACGCCCCCCACCCGCGGCACCCGGGAGCACAAGAGTATCCCGTTCACCGGGGAGCAGTAAATACTGGATAAGGGGCCGCGAAGAGGAAGGCCTCCCCTTCGGGGCAGGGACTGCCGTCGCGATAGCGACA
>CAISZB010000319.1 GCA_903889845.1 uncultured Verrucomicrobium sp.
GGGGGGAATCCTGGCGTACCTCGCTTTCAAAATCGATTGGAGGAAGTTCGCCTCCCATGTCGCCGAGGCCGATCCTGCCTGGCTCCTCCTCGCCTTCCTCCTGGCCGGGGCCGCCATCGTCGTCACCGCGTGGCGGTGGAAGATCCTCCTCGACGTCCAGGGCATCGCCCCGGGCTTCAAGCGGGTCTTCGACCTCACCATGATCGGCCAGTTCTTCAACACCTTCCTCCTCGGCACGACGGGCGGCGACGTGGTCAAAATCTTCTACATCGCCCAGGCCGCGCCGAACAAGAAATCGGCGGCGGGCTTCTCCGTCCTCGCCGACCGGATCGTCGGCCTCATCGCCCTCGTCGTCCTCACCCTCGCCCTGACCCTCACCCACCGGCCCTACCTCCTCCAGAACCACGCGGCGCGGAAGGCCGTCCTCACCTTCTATATCATCGCCGCCGTCATCGCCGGGGCGATCGCCTTCGCGGCGCTGCTCCCCTGGCTGATGCACTTCACGAACTTCAGCACGTGGGAACGGCGCCTCCCCTTCCACGACAAGATCGAGAAGATCTCCGAGGCCCTCCGCAAAAACCTCCAGAGCCCCCGGGCCAACGCCGAGGCCCTCCTCATCTCCTTCGCCAGCCACGGCCTCAATCTCTACGCCCAGTATTGCATCTTCCAGGCCCTCCACCTCGCCGTGCCGCTCTTCATCGGCCTCGCGATCACCGCGCTTATTTACGTCCTCATCGCGATCCCGGTCAGCGTCGCCGGGTTGGGCGTCCGGGAGAGCCTCTTCATCCTCTTCCTGGGCCTCGGCGGCGTCCCGCAGGAGGGGGCCTTCGCCGCTTCCTTCCTCGGCTTCGGCCTCTTCATCCTGGGCTGGGGCTTCATCGGCGGCATCTTCCACCTCCGCTACCGCCAGCCCGACCATTCCGTCCTGCAAGAGGCCAAGGAGGCGGAGGCCCGGACCGCCGCCTCCGAGGAAGAGACCGCCGCCCCGTGAGCGAAGCCCCGGACAGCGCCGCCCCCGCCGACCTCCTCGCCGCCTCCCGCGCCGTCGTCGATCGGCTCCAGCGCGCGGGGCACATCGCCTACTTCGCCGGGGGCTGCGTCCGGGACCGGCTGCTGGGCCGCGAGCCGCACGACTACGACGTGGCGACCGATGCCTCGCCCGACAAAGTCCAAAGCCTCTTCCCCCGCACCACCGGCCTCGTCGGCAAGGCCTTCGGCGTCATCTGCGTCCTGGAACGGGGCGTCCAGGTCGAGGTCGCCACCTTCCGCCAGGACCTCGACTACACCGACGGACGCCGCCCCGACGGCGTCCGCTTCGTCACCCCGGAGGAGGACGCCCAGCGGCGCGACTTCACCGTCAACGGCCTCTTCTACGATCCCGTCGCCGACCGCGTCATTGATTACGTGGCAGGCCAGGCCGACCTCGCGGCGAAGATCATCCGCGCCATCGGGGATCCCCGCGCCCGCTTCGCCGAAGACAAGCTCCGCCTCCTGCGCGCCGTCCGCTTCGCCGTCACCCTCGGCTTCGAGATCGAGGCGCGGACCTGGGAGGCCCTCTGCGCCGGCGCGCAGGAAATCGCCGTCGTCAGCCCGGAGCGGATCCGGGACGAGCTCGACAAAATCTGGTCCGGCCCCGATCCCGCGCGCGGCCTCGACCTCCTCGACCAAAGCGGCCTCCTGGCCGTCGTCCTCCCGGAGATCGCCGCCCTCCACGGCGTCGAGCAGCCCCCGCAGTTCCATCCCGAGGGCGACGTCTTCATCCACACCCGCCTCATGCTCTCCGGGCTGAAGGATGCACCGCTCCCGCTCGCCCTCTCCGTCCTCTTCCACGACATCGGGAAGCCCCCGACCTTCGCCGTGGATGAAACAGGCCGCATCCGCTTCAACGGCCACGAGAGCGTCGGCGCGCGGATGACCGAAAAGCTGATGAAGCGCCTCCGCTACAGCAACGAGATGCTGGAGGCCGTCGTCGCCTGCGTCGCGAACCACATGACCTTCAAGGACGCGCCCCACATGCGCCTCTCCACATTGAAGCGCCTCTTCGCCCGCCCCACGTTCGAGATCGAGCTGGAACTCCACCGCCTCGATTGCTCCTCCAGCCACGGCCTCCTCGACATCCACGCCTTCCTCAAGGAGAAGCGGGCCTCCCTCCCCGCCGAGTCGATCGACCCCGACCCCCTCGTCACCGGCCACGACATCATGGCCGCCACCGGCCTGACCGAAGGGCGGTGGCTGGGACAAATCCTGCGGCAGATCCGCGAGGCGCAGCTCGATGGAAAGCTGGCGTCGAAGGAAGAGGCCATTGCCTTTGCGAAGCATTTGATCGATAAGGCGTAAGGCTTTCCCGATCTGTTTGGGAAAACCGTTTTTTCGTATTTGCCGTGGTTGGTCCAAAGCTCGATCTGCGCCAGAGTCTGGTTGGTGAAGGAGGCCGACATCACGAAGGACGGATGGCCGGTGGCGTTGCCGAGATTGACC
>CAISZB010000320.1 GCA_903889845.1 uncultured Verrucomicrobium sp.
CCCTCAGAAGCCTACAAACGCGCGGTGGGCATGGAGCGGTACAGGCAAGCGCAAGCGATTCTACCCGGTCCCGAAGGGCCGACAGGCCCCCTCCGTTCTTTCCGCATTTGCGCCCCGACGGGAAAAGGGCGATGCTAGAGGTTTCGGCCTTTTCCATCACGCAACCATGTCCGCAAACGAAATCCGCATCGGTGGCGCACGCCAGCACAACCTCAAAAACGTCTCTGTGACGATCCCGCGGGGGAAGCTGGTCGTCTTCACGGGGGTCAGCGGGTCGGGGAAGTCGTCGCTGGCGTTCGACACGCTCTACGCGGAGGGACAGCGGCGGTATGTGGAGTCGCTCTCGGTCTACGCGCGGCAGTTCCTCGACCAGTTGGAGAAGCCCGACGTCGATTTCATCGAGGGGCTCTCCCCCGCCATCGCGATCGAGCAGCGGACCTCGGGCGGCAATCCCCGCTCGACGGTGGCGACGACGACGGAGATCTACGACTTCCTCCGGCTCCTCTTCGCCCACATCGGCACGCCGCACCATCCGGAGACGGGGAAGCCGCTGAAGCGGGAGACGGTGCAGCAGATCGCCGACCGGGTGCTGGCGCTCCCGGAGGGGACGCCCGTCCAGCTCCTGGCCCCGCTCATTTCCGAACAGAAGGGGGAATTCCGCGACATCGTCGAGAAGATGAAGCGGGACGGCTATATCCGCGCCCGGATCGACGGGACGGTGACGGAGATCGAGAACCTGACCGGCCTCGACCGGAACAAGGTCCACACGATCGAGGCGGTGATCGACCGGCTGAAGGTCGTCCCCGGGGCGCGGCAACGGCTGGCGGAGTCGCTGGAGACGGCGCTGCGCGAGGGGCGGGGCGTCGTCACGGTGCTGCGGCACGACGCCGACGGGCGGACGCGCGAGTGGAAGGCGAGCAACCGGAGCTTCGACCCGGAGACGGGGGCCCACTTCGAGGAGATGACGCCGCGCCACTTTTCCTTCAACAGCCCGCAGGGGGCGTGCCCGGTCTGCCACGGCCTCGGCGTCGGGCAGGTCTTCGACGCCGCGCTCGTCGTCCCCGACCTGGAGGCGACGCTGGAGGAGATGCCGATCGCGCCGTGGCGCAGGGGGAATGCCGGGATGGCGGCGCTCTACAAGGCGCAGCTGGCCGCCGTGGCCGATCACTTCGGCGTCCTGGCCGACCGGAAGTGGTGCGAGACGCCGGAACGGTTCCGCCATGTGATGCTGAACGGCTCCGGCGACGACCCGATCCGGTTTGCGGTGGGGAAGAAGGTTTCGGAACGGCCCTTTGAAGGGGTCTTGCCCCAACTGGGCCGCCTCTACCGGGAGAGCGAGAGCGAGCTGACGCGGCAGCGCCTCTCCCGCTTCATGACGCGGGAGACCTGCGGCGCGTGCGGCGGGGCGCGGCTGAAGAAGGAGGTCCTGGCGGTGACCCTCGCGGCGGAGCCTGCCGATCCCTCCCTGCCGCCGGAGATTTTGAACATCGACGGCCTCTGCCGCCTCTCGGTCGAGGCGGCGCTCGGCTTCGTCGCGCGGTTGGAAAAGACCTTCAATGCGGAGCAGGAGAAGATCGGGCGGGACATCCTCCGGGAGTTGAAGGGGCGCCTCGGGTTCCTGGTCGAGGTCGGCCTCGGCTACCTGGAACTGAACCGGGAGAGCGGGACCCTCTCCGGCGGCGAGGCGCAGCGCATCCGCCTCGCGGCGCAGATCGGGTCGCGGCTCACGGGGGTCCTCTACATTTTGGACGAGCCGAGCATTGGCCTCCACCAGCGGGACAACGACCGGCTGCTGACCGTCCTGCGGCAGCTCCGCGACCTGGGGAACAGCGTCATCGTCGTGGAGCATGACGACGACACGATCCGCGCCGCCGATTACCTCGTCGATCTCGGCCCCTTTGCCGGGGTGCGCGGCGGGCAGATCGTCGCCGCCGGGACGGTGGCCGAGGTCGAGGCGAGCGAGCGGTCGCTCACCGGCCGCTACCTCTCGGGCCGCGACCGGATCGAGGTGCCGAAGGCGCGGATGCATCCCCGGCCCGGCCAGTGGCTGAAGGTGATCGGGGCGCGGGAGAACAACCTGCGGAAGATCGACGCCGCCTTCCCCCTCGGCCTCTTCACCTGCGTGACCGGGGTCAGCGGCTCGGGGAAGAGTACGCTGGTCAACGACGTCCTTTGCCGCGCCCTCTTCCGCCACTTCCACGGGGCGAAGGAACGGCCGGGCCTCCATGACCGGATCGAGGGGTGCGACTTCCTCGACAAGGTCGTCGTGATCGACCAGTCGCCGATCGGGCGGACGCCGCGCTCCAATCCGCTGACCTACACCGGGGCCTTCAACGGCATCCGGGACCTCTTCGCGCAACTCC
Source organism: uncultured Verrucomicrobium sp. (assembly GCA_903889845.1). GTDB lineage: Bacteria > Verrucomicrobiota > Verrucomicrobiia > Methylacidiphilales > GAS474 > GAS474. The sequence goes on from CAISZB010000320.1 coordinate 2,364, forward strand.
CTTCCTCGCGCGTCCGGGGGTACGGCGCGGGGCGCTTCAGCTTCAACGTCGCCGGGGGGCGGTGCGAGCATTGCGAGGGCGGCGGCATGAAGGTGATCGAGATGAATTTCCTCCCTCCCGTCTACGTCCCGTGCGACGTCTGCGGCGGGCGGCGCTTCAACCGGGAGACGCTGGAGATCACGTTCAAGGGCCGGACGATCGCCGACGTGCTGGAGATGACGGTCGACGAGGGGCTCTCCCTCTTCCGCAATATCCCGAGCGTGGGGGACAAGCTGGAGGCGCTGGCCTCGGTCGGCCTCGGTTACATCCGCCTGGGCCAGCAGGGGACGACCCTTTCCGGCGGCGAGGCGCAGCGGATCAAGCTGGCGGCGGAGCTGGCGAAGAAGGCGACGGGCCGGACGGTCTACCTCCTCGACGAGCCGACGACGGGGCTCCACTGGGCGGATGTCGAGCTGTTGCTGGGGGTCCTGGGGAAACTGCGCGACGCGGGGAACACGCTGATCGTGATCGAGCACAACCTCCACCTGATCAAGTGCGCCGATTACGTGATCGACCTGGGGCCGGAGGGCGGGAAGGCGGGGGGCCGGATCATCGCGACGGGGACGCCGGAGGAGATCGCGGAGCATCCGGGAAGTTTTACGGGGCGGTATTTGAAGGGGGTGCTGGGGAGGTCTTGAATCCGCCTCTTCCCTCAGTGATTTCTCCCAAGGAGGTTAGATTC
>CAISZB010000321.1 GCA_903889845.1 uncultured Verrucomicrobium sp.
CGCGGCCGGGTGCCGGAACCTCCTCCTCCGCTCCCGCGCGGAGCTCGACCTGCGGGACACCGCCGCCGTCAACGCCTTCTACCGGGAGGCCCGGCCCGAGTACGTCGTCGTCGCCGCCGCGAAGGTCGGCGGCATCGGGGCGAACTCGGCCTACCCCGTCGACTTCCTCCTCCACAACCTGGAGATCCAGAACAACCTCATCCGCGGCGCCTTCGAGCACGGGGTGACGAAGCTCCTTTTCCTGGGCAGCACCTGCATCTATCCGAAGCTGGCTCCGCAGCCGATGACGGAGGACGCCCTCCTGAGCGGCCCCCTGGAGCCGACGAACGAGGCCTACGCCGTCGCGAAGATCGCCGGGATCAAGCTTTGCCAGGCCTACGCCCGGCAGCACGGCGCGCGGTTCATCTCCGCGATGCCGACGAACCTCTACGGCATCGGCGACAACTTCGACCTGGCCAATTCCCACGTCCTTCCGGCGATGATCCGCCGCTTCTGGGAGGCGAAGGAGGCGGGGGCCCCCTCGGTGACGCTCTGGGGCGATGGCACGCCCCGTCGGGAATTCCTTTTCTCCGACGACCTGGCCGAGGCCTGTCTCTTTTTGCTCAAGAACTACGAGGAGCCTGGCATCGTCAACATCGGCTGCGGGGAAGACCTCTCCATCCGCGAACTCGCGGCCCTCATCGCCGGAATCGTCGGCTACGAGGGGGAGACCCTCTGGGACACGACGAAGCCGAACGGGACGCCCCGGAAGCTGTCCGACGTCTCGAAGATCCGGGCCTTGGGCTGGAAGGCGAAGACGGCGCTCCCCGAGGGGCTGCGCCGCGTCGTCGCCTGGTGGCGGGAAAACCACGAGGCGGGAGCGAAAGCCGAAATCCGGGGAGAGAATGAGGAAAGGGGAGGACTGGCGGTACGCGCGTAGAGGCGCGCAGGGACGATCGAACGAAGGAACCCCATGCTGCACCGCCGCGAACAATTCACCTACCAGGTACTGCAGCTCCTCGACGCCTTCCTGCTGGCGGTCGCGCTCTTCCTCGCCTACAGCCTCCGCCTCCTGCTCGCCCCCCTGCTCCACAGCCGCTTCCTGGCGGAGGACATCGGGCCGTTCGCCGACCATCTGTGGCTCCTCGGGATCATCCTTCCCGGCGGCCCGCTCCTGTTCGAGTTCCAGGGCCTCTACCGCCTCGATTCCTCCTACCGCCGCTGGACGGTCATCGGGCGGATCGCCCGCGGGGTCTTCTACCTCTGGCTCCTGATCCTGGCCGTCATCGTCCTCTTCCACATCCCCAGCACGGAAGTCAGCCGCGGCGTCCTCCTCTTCTTCATCCCGACGGCGATCGTCCTCATCGCCCTCCGGGAGCAGGCCTTCCGCATCTGGCTCCTCCGCCGGGGGGAATCGGTGCGGGACGTCCAGAATGTGATGCTCTGCGGCTCCCTCGAACAGCGGAAGCGGTGGCGCTGGAGCATCGAGGCTGTTCCCGACCGCCGGATGGTCGTCCGCGCCGAGATCGATCTGCGGACCGACTCGCCCGAGCAATTCCTGACCCTCCTCCATCGGGAGAGCGTCGCCGTCGTCGTCTTCGAGATCGATCCCTCCCTCCACCTCCAGACCGCCGAGGCGATCCGGGCGTGCGAGAACGAGGGGATCGAGGCCTGGGTCGCCGCCGACTTCATTGCCACCACGATGACCCACCCGAAGTTCGATCTCTTCCTGGGCCGCCCGCTCCTCGTCTTCCGGACGGCCCCGGAGGCCTCCTGGCCCCTCCTGTGCAAGGGGGCGATCGACCGGGTGGGGGCCTTCTTCCTGCTCCTCTTCTTCGCGCCTGTGCTCCTGGCGATCTCGGCGGCGATCTATCTCAAGGAGGGCGCCCCCGTCATCTTTTCCCAGTCGCGCAGCGGGCGGCACGGGCGGCCCTTCCTCATGTACAAGTTCCGGACGATGGTGACGGAGGCGGAGCAGAAGAAGGAGGAGTTGCGCCTCTTCAACGAGATGTCTGGCCCGGTCTTCAAGATGGAGCACGATCCCCGCGTCACCCCCCTGGGCCGCTGGCTGCGCCGGACGAGCCTCGACGAGTTGCCCCAGCTCTGGAACGTGCTGCAGGGGGAGATGAGCCTCGTCGGCCCCCGCCCGCTCCCCGTCACGGAGACGGAACGCTTCATCGACTTCGCCCAGCGCCGCCGCCTCAGCATGAAGCCGGGGCTGACCTGCCTGTGGCAGATCTCGGGCCGCAACTCGATCTCCGACTTCGCCGACTGGGTCCGCCTCGACCTCGAATACATCGACACCTGGTCCCTCTGGAACGATATCCGGATCCTCTGCAAGACGGTCCCCGCCGTCTTGTTACGGAGTGGGGCGAAGTAGGGCGCTCGCTCGTTCTCGCCCAAGCGGAAAGAAGGTGGGGTGAGTTCGCTAAGATAAGCTTTAGCGCAATTATCTTGCCTCGGAATGGGCCTTGCTCAAGAATAGGTCTCGAAGGTTCTTCTTTCATCCCGCACAGACTTTCTTTTCGTTGAAGGGGCAAAGGAACGAAGTGCGGGGAGCCTCGCCACCTGTTTCATGAATCTCGCCACCCATTCCGCGATCGACGACCATCCGCGGCGCTTATCCAAACTTTTCCGCGTTCTCCTCAACTGCGGTTTCTTCGGGCCGGTCCTGCCGCCCTTGCAAAAGCTGGTGACCCAGACGCGGATGCCCAAGCGGATGATCGAGGACGCCATTTCCCTGCTCGCGGCGGAGGGCGTCGTCTCCCTCGATCCGAACGGGCAGTATCACCGCGTCTATCCGGCGATGGCGGCCGGTGCCGGAGCGGTGGGGACCTTGACGACGCTAAGGACGCGGGTCGGCGTCCTCACGGAGCGCAATATCTTCATGCGCTACTTCGAGATCTATCAGGATTATCTCATCGGTCTCAGCGAGGTCTTCGGGGCCGACAGCATCGACATTGTCTTTTCCCACGAGCTCGTCGACGAGGAGACGAAGGTCATGGCGCTCGACGAACTGATCCGGGCCGGGGTCCGCGGTCTGGTCGTCCTCGGGAAGGCCGAGTCGCCCTTCCGGGCGGCGCTCGCGGCGACCGAGGTCCCGGTCGTCCTCTGCGGTAACTCGACGATCGAGCAGCGCGACTTCGCCTGTGTCTGCAGCGACAATATCTTCGGCATGAAGAATCTGGTTCGCCACCTCTTCACCCAGGGCCACCGCCGGATCGCCTACTACACCACGGCGGCCCACGCCCACGACGGCTACCGCCACCGGATCATCGGCTACCGGAACGCCATGGAGGAGGCCGGCCTCAACGCCTACGAGGACTTCATCCAGGAGGATCGGCATTCTCCCGACTCGGCCAACACGGCGGCGGAGATCTTCATGGGGCTCCGCGTCCATAAGCAGGGCCCCACCGCCTTCGTCTGCGGGTGCGACCGGGAGGCCTTCGAGCTGATCTCCGAGCTGGAGAAGCGCGGCATCCAGGTCCCGGTCGACGTCAGCGTGGCCGGGTTCGAGAACAGCCTCATCAACGTCCTTTCCCCGATCCCGTTGACGACGGTCGATATCTTCGCCCGGGACATGGGCCGGATGGCGGGGGAACTCCTCCTGTGGAAGATGAAGGTCATGCAGCCGCCGGCCCGCGTCGTGATGTCTTCCCTTCTCCTGGAGCGGGCCTCCGTGGCTCCCATTCCGGCGGAGTAGGGGAGGGAGCGAAGTGGGCAGGAAAAAAACTTGCCAGGGTGAGGCGATTCTCCTAGGGTGACCCTTCACTTAAATAAAGAAAAGTATGGAAGAGATCGCCAAGACCGCCGTGGCCAAAGAGTTCAAGCTGAATGACGCCGACACCGGGTCGGCCGACGTTCAGGTTGCGCTGCTGACCCACCGCATCAATGAACTGACTGTCCACCTGCAGCAGTTCAAGAAGGACCACAGCTCCCGCCGTGGCCTGCTCCGCATGGTCAACCGCCGCCGCAAGCTGCTCGATTACCTGAGCAAGACGGCGAACGACCGTTACCTGAATATTATCGCCAAGCTCAACCTGCGTAAGTAACGCAGCAAAGAAGCGAGGAAGGGCCGAAGATTTTACGAAGCCGGAAAGACCGTTTCACGCGTTTTTCCGGCCTCGCGCTTTTACAGGCCAAGAGGCTTCTCGGCGAAGTCCTCTCTTTCCCTTGCTTCCGGAGCGCGGCCCGGTGCCGCAAAGGCGCGGCCCCTTTTTGACCAAGGCCGCGGCGGGATCGTCCTGCCCGCGGTCATCCGGCTGACTCCCGCGCTCTCCCCCACATTTAAAAAGAAAAAGAAAAGGAAACCA
>CAISZB010000322.1 GCA_903889845.1 uncultured Verrucomicrobium sp.
CAAACGCGCGGTGCGCATGGAGGAGCTACAGGGAAGCGATAGCGATTCTACCCGGCCCCAACAGGCCGTACCCGCCAGTCGCGCCCCCTTACTGCACCGAAGCAGAAGCCTGCGCCCCCGAAGGCGCCACCAGGGAAGCCAGATACGCCTTCAGCGCATCACTCCCCTCATCGGTCGCCACGAGCTTCGGCATGGTCTTTCGATAGGGGGATGTCTCGGGATAGTCGCGGAGGGCATCGACAACGGCGGCGATCGATCCGGCATCTTTCCCCTTCAACAGGGTGCCGATGGCGAATTTTCCGTTCCCCGCATGGCACGTGGCGCACTTCGCCGCATAGACTTGCTGGCCCAAGTCGGCAGAAGCGGAGGAAGACGGGGCCGGAACCGAGGCGGCGGGTGCCGGTGCGGTGGCGGCGGGCAACGGCGGCGCCGCCTTCTCCTTCGCCGCCTCGCCCGGATTGGCGATGGAATTGAGGTAAATCTTCAGCGCGTCGATCTCCTCCGGCGTCCCGACGAGGGGCGGCATGAACTTCCGGTAGGGGGAGTCGTCCTTGTAGTCGTGAAGCATCTTCAGGACGTTCCCGATGGCCCGCTCGTCCCGACCCTGGAGGAGGCCGATCATCCCGCGGTAGCCGTCGAGGGTGTGACAGGCCATGCACTGGCCGTAGAACATCCGCTGGCCGACCTTCTCCGGCGCGAGGCTCGCATCGCCGGCGGGGGCCCACAACGATTGCGTGAGGTAGCCCTCCTCGTTGAACTTCTCCGCCTGGTAGACGCGGAGGCCGTTGGAGAACATGAAACCGCCGACGACGTAGGGCTTGCGGAGCATCTCGCGGGAGCTCTCCGTCGCCCCGGTCGCCAGGACGGCCAGGATCAGGACGGCCAGGGCGTGGCCGAACTTGAAGTCGCGCGGGCTGCGGTAAGCCAGGAAGTAGACGACGCCGAGGATCGTCGCCGAGGTCATCACCGTGATCATCGCCATCCGCGTGATCTGGGTGAAGGCCCCGGAACCGATCGTCGCGATGCCCAGGCCGAGGAGCGCCCGCTGCGATTCCGGCACCTGGAAGAGATACCAGGCGAAGAAAACCGGCACGAGGAAGAAGGCGGGGAGGAGCCACATCGCCGACCAGCGGATCAACTCCCGCTTCACGCGGCCTTCCTTGTCGCCGTCGATCCGGCTGAAGACGACCAGCGCGTAGATCCCGGCCAGGGCGATGCAGACCAGGGTCCGCAGGCAGAGGCTGGGCCAGAACGTCGGGTTGAAGAAGGCGGGGAAGAAGCGCGAGGCCTCGTCACCCGTCCCCGCCACGGCCAGCCACTCCGGCCCGGGGGTGAGCATGAAGGTCAGGATGCCGTTGATGATGAAAAGGGTGAGGAAGGAGACCACCGCATAGATATAGCCGATCCGGAGGTGGAGGGCGTCGGAGACCCGGTCCCACGTGTAGTAGTAGACGGCGGCGAAGGAGAGCTCGACCATGAAGACGACCCACTCGATGGCCCAGCCGAAGACGAAGTTATGGATCAGCGTGCTCGTCCCCTCGGGACTGACGAGGCCGATGGCGAACC
>CAISZB010000323.1 GCA_903889845.1 uncultured Verrucomicrobium sp.
AATTCCTGCCTCTCAGCCTCCGTCCGGTTTGCCGCCGCCGCGATTCCTCCCAACTTTCCTAGCGCGGCCGCGTTCGAGTTCTTCTTGGTAGTCGCCATATTCGGGAGCATATCACAGCGCTAAGACAAGCGCCGCCGCACCTGACTTTATGCTTGACATAACGCTTAGTCAAGCATACGATAAAAACATGGATCGAGTCAGTCAAGCCCCCCTCCAATCGCCCATCGCCGGTGAGCGTGCTCCCGGTATCCTCATACCCCCCGTAGACGCGGAACGGGATGCGGTCCTGGGTCTTCAAGACGATGTCCGTCGTCCCCGGATCCTCGCCCGCCTGGTACACCAGCGTGCTCTGGAGGAACGGATTGCGGTTGAGCCAGGAAACATCGGAATTGATCGCGTCGGAGCGGATCGGCCCGCCCTCCGGCGTCCGGATGAAGGAGGCGAGGAAGTTGTCGGAAAAATACTTGTTCCCCTCCGTCAACACCTTCCCGCGTTTCGCCTGCCGGACCACGACCTGGACCACATCGCCCAGCATGTCCTGCTCCGGCAGATAGGGATCGACCAGGGGCCGGTCCCCGCGGCGGTAATAGAGGATGATCTCGCGCAGGATCTCGTTCAATTTCTGCATCGACACCGGTCGCCCCAGGTACCCCTGCAGGGCCTCCGTCAACCCCTTCTGGTCGGCCTGGGAAAAATCGCCGACAAAGAGAATCGTCCCCCCCCCGGTCGTCGCCGTGGCCGAAGCGGCATCGGCGGAAAGATCGGCTCCCGCGGAAGCCGCAGGCGCCGCCGCATCGGGCGTAGCCAGGGCAGCCTTCCTCCCGCGCGCCCCCTTCGTCCCCTGTGTCGCCGCCTCGCCATGGCCCGTCACCGTCTTGGCATGGTCGGGAACGGGCAGCGGCGCGGGCGCCAGGGACGGCGTCAGCGGCAGATGAACCGACGATCCCTTGAAGACCGAAAGATCCTCCGCCCCGCCCGCCTTCACCAGGGAGGGGTCGAGGAGGAGGACGATCCCCTTCAGCGCAGGGGCCAGCTCCGTGTCATCCCCTTCCGTTACCGGCACCGGCGCATTGGCGGGCGCGGGCGGCAGGTTGGTCTGCGGGAGCTGCTTCGGATGGAGATGCTCGAAATCCTGGGCCCAACCACGCGTGGCCGAAAGAGAGACAAAAGAGAGCAGCAACAGAGTCACCCAACAGAGACGAAGACCCCGGCCTTCGGAAATCGTCAGGCAACCCTTTTTTAGCACATTAATACGATGCTTCCCTCTCATGAACTGAACCCTAGGTGGTTCTAGCCAGCAGTGTAAAAGTGACAACCTTTTCCTTTCGTTAAACGAGAATTTTTTATTGGCATGAAATAAGTGCGATCCCGGTCTTGTTTCCATTCGCGAATCGGGATATTCGATAGCCCCATGGGCGAAGCCAAAAGCGAGGAGCAGAAAAAGGGCCGGGGTTGGTGGAACCGTCTGATGGCGTGGGGGCAGGAACACAGCTACCCCCTCCTCGCCCCGCCGCTGGCGTTGCTCCTCTTCCTCGGCCTCCTGCGCGTCCCCTTCTTCCAGGGGATCGAGAACAAGACAATCGACCTCCGCTTCCAGCTCCGGCAGAAGAGCGATCCGGAGGCCGACAAGCGGCTTATCCTGATCGGCGTTGACGAAGTTTCCCTGCGCTCATACGGGCGATGGCCGTGGCCCAGAAGTGTCCACGGCAACTTCCTGAAGCTCCTGACCCAGGTCAATCCGAAGGTCGTCGGCTGGGATATTCTCTTCACCGAAGAGACCAAGGAAAACCCTGCGGCCGACCAGGCCCTCGTCGAGGGGGCGAATGCCATGGGCAATTCCGTTTCCGGCGCCATCCTCGACTTCGATCCTCGCGGCGCCGAGACGCCGAAGGACGATCCCGGACTCACCCAGCCGTTGCCCAAGGTCACAGGAGATATCTACCAGATTAAAAATCCTTACGGCAGCGACACCGCCAAGTTTCCCTTTCCCAACCTCGCGCACGAATCCTTCACGGGATTCGTCGACTCCTACCCCGACAAGATCGACGGGGTGCGCCGAAAATTGCCCATGATCATCCGTGTCGGAGACAAGCTCTACCCCTCGCTTGTCACCCAGATGCTGATGCAATACTGGGACCTCTCTCCCAAGGATGTCCGAATCAATCTGGGAAAGGACGTCGAGTTCCGCACTTCCGATCCCGATCTCGGCACCGTTCACGTTCCCATCGACAAAGGCGGCGAGGTTTTCGTGAACTACCGGAACCGGACTTCTTTCCGGCAAAGCATCCCCTATCTCCACACAGGCGGGGCCTTGACCGAGATGGCCAAGGATCACAAGCCGTGGCCCGAACATTACCCCTCTCTCACCAACCATATCCTCCTCATCGGGGAAACCGCCGTGGCGCTCACCGACTTCGGCCCGACGCCGCTCGATTCCATCAGCCCCTTGGTGATGACCCACATGAACCTGCTCAACAATATCCTGAAGCAGGACTTTCTTTCCGAAGTCAACTGGTGGTGGGTCATCCTAGGCTGGTTTCCGGTCGCTTACGTCACCCTCTTCTACACAAGGAAAACTCCCACGACGACCGCAGTCCTCCTGCCCTTGGGCATCGGCGCAGCCTATTCTCTGGCTCTCTTCGTCATCTTCTGGAAAAAGAGCATCCTTTATCCGGCCTTCTGGCCCCTGGGTTCCTTCTTCCTGATTCACTTCGGCTCCATCGTCCTCCGCTGGCTTGAGGAACAGGCGTCGAAGGAAGCGATCAAGGGCGTCTTCGGTTCCTTCGTCTCTGAGAACGTCATGAACCAGCTCCTCAAGAGCCCGGAAAACGTGAAGCTGGGCGGCGACAGCAAGCCCGTCACCATCTTCTTCTCCGACATCCGCAGCTTCAGCACCTTCAGCGAAAACATGGGCGTGCAGGAACTCATCAGCCAGCTCAACGAGTACTTCGTCCGCATGGTCAACCGCGTCATCGTCAACGACGGCACCCTCCACAAATTCATCGGCGACGCCGTCATGGCCGTCTGGGGCGACGTCCTCCCCAGCGACATCGAGGTCGACGCGAAGCGGGCCGTCCGCGCCGCCGTCCAGATGCGCGAGGAACTGATCGAGCTGAACAAACTGCGCCGCGCCCGGGGCCTCTTCGACTTCCACATCGGCATGGGCCTCAACCACGGCACCGTCGTCGTCGGCAACATCGGAGCCGAGGGGCAGAAACTCGAATTCACCGTCATCGGCGACGCCGTCAACCTCGCCTCCCGCCTCGAGGGCGTCACGAAGCAATTCCACACCGACCTCGTCATCGGCGAGTCGGTCCGCGCCCTCATCGGCGACGAATTCCTCCTCCGCAGCATCGGCCTCCTCGTCGTGAAGGGGAAGACGAAGCCGATCCGCGCCTACGAAGTCTTCGAGGAAAAAGCCGCCCCCAACGGCCGCACCAGCACGGCCTGGGTCGAGCTCTACGAGAAGGGCTTCGACCTCTACCTGGAGCGGAAATTCGCCGAAGCCATCGCCTGCTTCGAGGAATGCCTCAAAACCGTCCCCGACGACTTCTGCACCTTGCAATACCTGGAAGACGCGCGAAATCTCCTGGCCAATCCCCCGGATGAAAAATGGCACGGAGTGCTGAAGCTGGAGAGCAAGTAGGAGGGGGCGAAAAGGCATTGCGGCCCTTCGGGACCGGGGAGCGGACCCGGGTGGGTCGCGACGGACGCAC
>CAISZB010000324.1 GCA_903889845.1 uncultured Verrucomicrobium sp.
CCAGGAAAAGGACCTCCTGATCCAGCCCGATGCGCTGGAAAAGGGGGTCCCCGAGTTCAGCGCCCCCATCCGGATGCAGGGGGACGTCCTGGGCCATCTCCGGGTCGAGTACACCGACGCCGGATTACGCACCTACCTCTTCAAGATGACGCTCTCGGGCGCCTCGTTCCTGGGCATCGCCGTCCTGGTCGGCCTCGGCTCGTTCACCCTCCTCGTCCGCGCCACCATCGTCCGGAAACTCCTGAGCCGGGTCGAGGTCGTCGGGAACACGGCGTCCGACCTCGCCCAGACCTCGGAACGGATCGAGGAGCACGGCCAGACCCTGGCCGAGAGCGCCCGCACCCAGGACGCCGCTCTCTCCAACACGAAGAAGGCCATCGAGAGCATCGACGCCCTCCGCAACGCCGGTCGCCGCGACATCGACCTCGCCAACGAGATCGCCCTCGCTGCCCGGAAGCAGGCCGAGACGGGCGACGTGGAGATGACGAACCTCGTCGCCGTGATGACAGAAACCGAGGCGGCGCGCACCCGGATGGACGAGGCGATGAAAAGCATCGGCGACTCGAACCGGGAAATCGCCAAGATCATCCGGACGATCGACGAGATCGCCTTCCAGACGAACATCCTGGCGCTGAACGCCGCCGTCGAGGCCGCCCGCGCCGGGGAGGCCGGGGCCGGATTCGCGGTCGTCGCCGAGGAGGTGCGCTCCCTCGCCCAACGCAGCACCAAGGCGGCGAAGGAGACCGCCGAGATCATCGAAAGCTCGATCCAGAAGGGGAGCCAGGCCAACACCATCAGCGGGCAGCTCAGCAAGAACCTGGAAATCATCGAGGAGGGGGCGCAGCACCTCCGGGAGAGCCTTAGCCAGATCGTTTGCCAAACGCGGGACATGACGTCGCGGATCGACGCTGTCTCGAACTCGGCCTCGGCCCAGGACCAGGGCGTGCGGAATATCCACGACGCCGTCCAGCACCTCACCGAGGCGGCCGAGTCGAACGCGGAGCTGTCGGCCTCGACGGCCGAATCGGGGACCACGCTGCTGCAGGAATCGGAAGACCTCCGCATCGTGGTCCGCGACCTGGTCTCCTTCATTTCCGTTCCGGAGAGGAAGGAGGTCGCGGTGCCATCCTTCCCGGCGCTGAGGCCGCAAGTGCCTTCCCTCTCTTCGAACCAGGGCCGCTTCGGTGAGGTCCAGGCCCGGGCCCGCGCAGAAGGGCTCCCCGTGCGGTAGGGCAGGCCGGAGGCGGGGCTGCTGTTCGCTCGTCTCTCCTCAAAATGGTTTGGCAGAGGGGGGCTCCGACTGCAAGACTTCCGGCCATATGGGGCCGAATCGACTCCGAATCCGTGCGGTGTTTCTTTGCCTCGCGGCGCTTACGGCGCTTATAACGCTTATAGCCGCCGCCCGCGCCCAGGCCCCCTCCGCCGAGGATTCCCCTTTCTGGTCGGCCTCCTCTGCCTCCTCCTCCGCTTCGACCGAGATTCCCGGCCAGCACTACATCCGCGACGTCTCCCCCGACGAGGTCCACGCCCAAAGCTTCCGCCTCATCCGCTTCGACCTGTGGATTCCCGACGACGTCCCGTCGCTTTCCGGCATCTACGTGTTCACGGACACGGCTCCGTGGACAATGTGGCCCCGCTACGTGAACAACAAGCTGGTGCCGTCGGCGCCTCTCCCCCAGAGGATGCGGGACGCCGCCCGCGCGGCCGATTACTGGAAGAAATTCGCCGTCGATCACCGGATGGGGATTCTCAATATCACCTTCGACGGCACGTCGTGGTGGAAAGCCGAGAACGGGACCGGCGCCGCCCTGCTCTTCGCCCTCGACGACATGGCGCGGTTCGCCCGCCGTTCCGAGGTGGGGCGGGTGCCGTTGGTCCTCACCGGGTGGTTCGGCTACTCCTTCGTCCAGTGGCGGCCGGAGCGGACGGCCGCCTTCATCTTCCGGGGATACGATACGGGAACGCAGCCCCTCGTCCCCCCCTCGGAGGCGATCCGGAAGATCCCGGCCCTCTTTCTCGAATGCCCGTCGAAGGCCGAACTGAACGGCACCCCGGGCGATCCGGACAAGGGCAACCGGGCCATATGGCAGGCGGGCCGGAGCCAGGGGGCTCCCTGGGGCTTCGTTCCGGAAAGCGCCACCACGGGGATCACCGCCCTGATGCAGAAGTTCCTCGATGCAGTCCTACCTGCCCGCCTGGGCCTGTCGCAGGAGGGCGGACTCGGCTCCGAAGCGGCGCCCTGGGTCGCCGACCTCGGGACCGGCACCGTCCGCCCCACGGGGCAGGAGAACGATCTGGAGTGCGCCTGGCTCCCCAACGAGGAGACGGCGAAGGCGTGGCTGACGGCCGTGCCGCCGCCAACCCCGGCAACTTCAGCGACTTCAGCGACTTCGGCGGCCACGCCGTAGCGCGAGGCAGCCCCAGGCTACGCCGCCTGGGGTAGGGCCGCGACAGCAGCGGCAGGAAGGGTCACTTCACTTTGTCGCGGCGGCCAGGCTTTCGGCGGAGGGAGCGGGCGGGGGCGGGGTAGTCGCAAAGAGCGACGGGTGCTCCCGGATGGCGGTGGGAAAGTTTTTCTGGATGACGGGTTCCAGGCAGTCGGTCAAGACCTGGTAGCCGGGGCCGGTCAGATCGCCTCTTTCGTTGATCAGATAGTCGTTGAGGGTCCCTTCCGGATGGAGGTATTTCGCGCTCAAATCCATGACGTGAACCCGATCGTTCTCCAGCATGGAGATCTGCCGATTGATGTCGGCGATCTTGATCCGGATCGGATCGTCCATCGCGCTGCCCTGGGGCAGGAGTCCCAGCAGGAGGAGCCGGGCATTGGGGCACTGGACAAGGTAGCTCCGGATGACGGCGCCGATGCCGTCCGCGATCTGGTCGGAGGAATCCCGCGGCAGATTGCTGCGGCCGATCATGAGAATGACCAGGGTGGGATTGGTTCCGGCCGCCTAGCCTTCTTGCAACCGCCAGAGCACGTTCTCCGTCCGATCCTGGCCGATGGCGAAATCATAGGCGCGCAGGGGGGCGTAGCTCAGATCCCACAGTTGCTTCAGCTTGCCGGAGTAAGCGTAGGGATTCGCCAAGGCTTCGATTGTGGTGTCTCCGTCGAAGATGAGTTGGAAATGATGATCTTTCGTGCGATTCAAATTGGAATCGACGCGAGCAATCCAATTCATCACCGGGGCGGGACTCTCGGCTAGGTTTGCCCCGTTTGCGGCAGGGGCGACCGGCCATACGTCCGCGGAGGGAATGGCTGCAAGCATTGAGTTTGCATGCACTGCCGTCATTATGCATGCGATATAAATAGCATTTAAATGGCGCATGCATGAAGTCTAGCATAACTTATTCCAGCCGAGTAGGAATAAATAATTTAATAAGGTGCAATTATAAGATTTAATTCCATTAATTGCACCTTATCGAGGTCAATTAATCTTATTCCGACGGAGAAAGAATAAGTAATTTAATAAGGTGCAATTATAAGATTTAATTCCATTAATCGCACCTTATGGAGATCAATGAAAATGGCTTCCTCGCGCGTCATTCCGCGTGACCGCGGCGCGTCGTCCGGGGGGGAAGGGGGCTCCTACGCCGCCTGGGGCAGGGCCGCGACGGAGGGCGCGGGGAGGGTCACGGTCTCCATCACAGGTCGACGGAGGTCGGAGGGGAGGAGGCTGGCGGCGAAGCGGTGGTCGCGGTAGAGGGTCAGGGCGACGTCGCGGTTTTCCCGGATGCACTGCTTGATCGCCTCGGGGTCCTTCTCGCAGCAGAGGAGGGTCTTCCAGGAGTGGAGGTGCTTCGGCTTGTGGAAGTCGCTGTTCGCCAGGAAGGGGAGCCGCTTCAGGCCGACGGGGGTGTAGAGGTCGTCGCGGTTGGCGATTTCCCAGGCGTCGAGGAGGGGGGCGAATTCGTCCTGATGTTCCCAGAGGTAGAGGGTGTTCTTCCCCCACTCGCTCTGGAACTTGTGCGGGTGGGAGGCGACGGCGAGGCCGCCCTGGGCGTGGATTTCGCCGATGAGGGTCTTGATGTCCTGCGTCGGATCGATCGGCGTCTTCAGGTCGATACCCAGGAGGTGGGCGGAGGACTTCGCGGTGAGGCCGTCCTTGTTGAACTCGATCCCCGACATGAGGATCATGCCGTACTTTTTCCACGCCCGTTTCCGTTCCCGTTCCAGGGTCTCGAAGTATTCGGGGACCTGTGCGGGGGAGAGGACCAACCCGGTCCACTCGCAGACTTTGCCGATGAGGCGGGCGGGGTCGATGAGGTGGTCGGTGACGCAGAGGCAGTCGAAGCCGCGCTGGCCGTAGAGATCGACCAATTCCCCGACGGTCAGCTTCCCGTCGGAGTAGGTGGTGTGGGTGTGGAAGTCGCAGAGGAGGAGTCTTTTCTCGGGACGACCGGCTTCCTTTTTCTCCCGCTTTTCCTCCTGCGCGGCGGCGCGGCGGAAGGCGGCCCCGCTGGCGTCGGGGGGGACGGAGAGGCTCTGCGGCGCGGCGGCTTCGAGGATGAAGCGGGCGGCCTGGAGGGCGCTGTCGGGACGGCTGATGGGGCGGAGGTTTTCCCGCCAGAGGGTGCAGAGGCGCCCTTCGTTTTCGAAGAGCCGTTCCAGCCACTTCGCGATCTCCTTCGGCGTTTCGGCGGCCATCCCGGCGTGGTTCCGGCGGAGGAGCTCGTAGTTCCCCTCTTCCTGCCCGGGGACGATCTGGCTGACCAGCATCGGGATCCGGGCGGCGATGGCCTCCTGGACGGTCGCCCCGCCCGCCTTGCTGATGAGGACGTGGTGGGTCATCATCAATTCGGCCATCCGGTTCGTCCAGCCGAGGATCTGGACGCGGTCGGTCGCTCCCGCGGCCTCGACCTGCTCGGCGATCTCCCGCTGGAGTTTCCCGTCGCGGCCGACGGTGACGGTGACCTGCCAGCCCGGCTGTTCCAAGAGGCGGGCCATGACCTTCCCGGCCTTCTTCTTGCCGGAATTGATGATGTAGAGGATGCGCGGCGCGGCCCCGGCGGCGAGGTCGGGCAACGCGGGGATGGTCTCCTTTTGCTTCTGCTCCTCGGTGAAGGCGAGGCGGACGGGGAAGCCGAGGACGTGGAGCCGCGCGGGCTCGACGCCGACCTCGCGCATGACCTGGGCCGTCTCCTCGTTCGGGACGATGAAGGCGTCGCTGGGGCAGCGGTACCAGAGGGAGTTGACGCTGATGGAGTCGGTGACGACGGTGATCTGCGCGAAGTTGCGCGGGCGCCCCTCGCGGAGGCGGAAGATTTCCTCGATGAGGAAGTTGTAGACGGGGTAGGTGGAGACGACGGCGTCGGGCTGCACCTCATCGAAGAGGGCCTCCATCGCCTTCCGCATCCGGGTCATCGTGGCGAGGTTCGCCTGGACGAGGGGGGTCTTGTCGAGGAGGGTGTAGAAGCCCTGCCAAAGGAGGGGGGTCTTGTTGATCGCGGTGAGGTAACCTTTGCGCACGATCTCGTTGACCCGGCCGTAGCAGGCCTCGAAGAGATCGACGATCTCCACATGGGCGGAGTCTCCGGCCAGGTGCTCGATCCCTTCCTGGACGCACCGCGCGGCGGTGTTGTGCCCCTCGCCGAAGCCCGCGGTGAAGATGAGAATGCGTTTCACGACGTTCTCCTAGCTAGCCGGTGCGGTGGGGCCTGTACAGTTTGTTTGTGTAACGTTTGCGTGGCGGACAAAAAGGACGCAGCCCGGGAGGGGTTTTTGAAATCTTCCACAATTGGAACACGTTTGCCTTCAATTGTTTCGACTCGGGAAAAACCCCGAGACGGAATCCAAAAAATCCGTGACTTTGCGTAAGACCGAAGGCACCCTCCCGGTCACTCACGCAAAATGAAGCTGATTCTCTGGGACATCGACGGTACGCTGGTCTGCACGGGGAAGGCGGGGGAAACGGCCCTCCTCAAGGCAATCAAGGAGAAGACGGGCAAGGATGGGTCTCTCGACGTCATCGACTACCGGGGCCGGACCGATCTCTTTATCGCCCGCCAAATCCTCGACCATCACGGCCTGCCGATCACCTCGGAAAGCCTCCATGCTTTCACCGAGTGCTACCTGAAACACCTGGCCGTCGAGCTGCCGAAGGCCAAGGACGGACGGCTCCTCCCCGGCATCCTGGCTGCGCTGGAGGCGGTGAAGAAGCACAAGGGGATCGCCCAGGGGCTGCTCACGGGGAACCTGGTGAAGGGGGCGCAACTGAAGCTGGACCACTACTCGGTCTGGCACTATTTCGAGTTCGGTGCCTTCGCCGACGACAGCCACATCCGGGACGAGCTGGGGCCGTACGCCCTCCGCCGTGCGAAGGACCGCCACGGCCGCGACTTCAAGCCGAAGGACGTCTTCATCGTCGGCGACACCCCGCACGACATCGCCTGTGCGCGGGCCATCGGCGCGAACTCGATCGCCGTCGCGACGGGGAATTTCTCGAAGGAGGATCTCCTGAAGTGCGAGCCGACGGCCTATTTCGACGATCTGTCGGACCTGGGGGCGTTCTTCGCGGTGATCGAGGGGACGGGGAAAGTGTCGGCGTAGGGGGCGCGAGGTTATAGGTACAGCCCTTCGGGGCTGGGTAGAATCGCTACGCTTCCCTGTACAGGTGGAGGCGGTCCGCGCGTTTGAACGAATGGAGGGCGTGCCGCCCTCCAA
>CAISZB010000325.1 GCA_903889845.1 uncultured Verrucomicrobium sp.
AAACTCTTTCATATCTTCTCACCGCCATGTCTCTGAACCACTCGATCCTCGACCAGATGGGTTCCTTCAACGGGAAGGGGCTCTACGATCCGGCTTTTGAACACGATGCCTGCGGGGTCGGCTTCGTCGCCAGCATCGGGGGGGAACGTTCGGAGAAAATCCTCAAGACGGCCATCGGCTGCGTCTCCGCCCTCTCCCATCGCGGCGCGATGGACGCCGACGCGAAGACCGGCGACGGCGCGGGCGTCCTGACCCAGATCCCCTACGAGATCTTCCGTCCCGAGGTGGAGAAATTGGGGCACAAGCTATTCAACGACAGTGATTTGGCTATCGGCTTCTTCTTCCTGCCGAAGGACAACGCCTACGAGCAGGCCTTCTGCCGGAAGGTCGTCGAGGAGACCCTCTCCAAGCGGAAGCTCTTCGTCTTCGGCTGGCGCAAGGTCCCCGTCCAGATGGGCGTGCTGGGGGACAAGGCCCTCCTCACCTGCCCGGAGATGGAGCAGGTCCTCATCGGCAAGCCCGAGGACGCGATCATCAGTCTTGAGGAGTACGAGCAGGTCCTCTACCTCGCCCGTTCCGAGATCGAGTACCGGGTCCACAAGGCCGGGATCGAGGGCTTCTACGTCTCCTCCTTCTCCAGCCGGACGATCGTCTACAAGGGGCTCCTCGTCTCCCCGCAGCTCGACAAGTTCTACCTCGACCTCCGCAACCCGAAGTACAAGACCGCCCTGGCGATCTACCACCAGCGCTACAGCACGAACACCTTCCCCACCTGGCCGCTGGCCCAGCCCGTCCGCCTCATGGCGCACAACGGGGAGATCAACACCGTGCAGGGGAACCGGACCTGGATGCGCAGCCGCGAGGCGCAGCTCTCCGCCCCCGCCTGGGGGGACGAGATCGAGTTCCTCCGCCCCGTCATCCAGCACGGCGGCAGCGACTCGACGAGCCTCGACAACGTCCTGGAACTCCTGACCATGTCGGGCCGCGACCTGCTCCACAGCCTGATGATGCTCGTCCCCGCCGCGTGGCAGGCCGACACGAAGATCACGCCGGCGCGGCAGGCCTTCTACCGTTACCACTCCTGCCTCATGGAGCCGTGGGACGGCCCCGCCGCCCTCGTCGTCAGCGACGGGCGGACCATCGCCGCCTGCCTCGATCGGAACGGCCTCCGCCCCTCCCGCTACACCGTCACTTCGGACGGCCTGGTCGTCCTCGGCTCCGAGGTCGGCCTCGCGACCATCGACGACAAGCTCGTCGTCGAGAAGGGCCGCCTCGCGCCGGGGGAAATCCTCGCCGTCGACACCGTCGGGAAGAAGTTCTGGCGGAATGACGAGATCAAGGATTTCTACGCCGCCCGCCAGCCCTACGGGGAATGGCTCGCGCAGAACCTGAAGGAACTCAAGTCGGCCGCCGCCGGATCGATCGCCGCCGGGGTCGCCGCCGACGGGCCCCTGCTGCCGCAGCAGCTCGCCTTCGGCTACAGCGAGGAAGAGGTCGACCTCATCCTCAAGACGATGGCGGAGACCGGCGAGGAGGCGATCGGCTCCATGGGAGACGACGCGCCGCTGGCCGTCCTCTCCCTCAAGCCGAAGCTCCTCTTCGACTACTTCAAGCAGCTCTTCGCCCAGGTCACGAACCCGCCGATCGACCCGATCCGGGAAAAGCTCGTCATGTCGGTGGAGATGCAGATCGGCCGGGAATCGAACCTCCTCGCGGAGACCCCGGCCCACGCCGACCGCCTCCTGCTGAAGAGCCCCGTCCTCTCCAACGAGGAGCTCGACGAGATCCGCTCCCGGCCCGAGGCCAGCCTCAAGTCGCGGACCCTCTCCGTCCTCTTCCCCGCCGTCGGCGGCGAGGGCGCGCTCGCGAAGCGGCTCCAGGACCTCCTCCGCGAGGCCGAGGCCGCCGTCGACGAGGGCGTCTCGATCCTCGTCCTCAGCGACCGGGGCGTCTCGGCGGAGCTGGCCGCGCTGCCGCTCCTCCTCGCCGTCTCCGCCGTCCATCACGAGCTGATCCGGCGCGACAAGCGGAGCCTCGCCTCGATCCTCGTCGAGGGCGGCGAGGTGCGCGACGTCCACCACTTCGCCTGCCTCATCGGCTTCGGCGCCTCGGCGGTCAATCCCTACCTCGCCGCGGCGACCTATCGGGACCTCCAGGAGAAGGGATCCCTCAACGCGCAGAAGGTGGCCGATGCCGCCGCCGTCTGGAAGAACTACCGTTCCGCGATCGAGAAGGGCCTCCTCAAGATCATGTCGAAGATGGGGATCTCCACCCTCCAGAGCTACCACGGGGCGCAGGTCTTCCAGGCCATCGGCCTCCACGAGGCGGTCGCGAAGGAGCATTTCTCCGGCGTCATCTCGCGCGTCTCCGGCATCGGCCTGAAGGAGATCTCCGAGGAGACCCTCAGCCGCCACGGTGCCGCCTTCGGCACGGTGCCGGGCATCGAATTGAAGCTCATCGACAACGGGATCTACCGCTACCGCCGGGAGGGCGAGGTCCACGTCGTCACGCCCCAGGTCCTCCAGAGCCTCCACACCTACGTCGGCATCAAGGGCGCCGACAAGGCCGGGAAGGAAGAGGACTACCGGAAGTACGTCGAGGCCGTCCTCGCCGTCCAGCCCGTCGACCTCCGCCACTGCCTGCGGATCAAGCCGAACGCGGGCGGCGGGCCGATCCCCATCGAGGAGGTCGAGCCGCTGGAGGAGATCCGCAAGCGCTTCACCACGGCGGGCATGTCCCTGGGCGCCCTCTCGCCCGAGGCCCACGAGGCCCTCGCCATCGCCATGAACCGGATCGGCGGCAAGTCGAACTCCGGCGAAGGCGGCGAGGACAAGGTCCGCTTCGGCACGATGGAGAACGGCGACTCGAAGAACAGCGCGATCAAGCAGGTCGCCTCCGGGCGCTTCGGCGTCACGGCGGAGTACCTCGCCAGCGCCGAGGAGATCGAGATCAAGATGGCGCAGGGCTCGAAGCCCGGCGAGGGCGGCCAGCTGCCCGGCCACAAGGTCTCCGCCCTCATCGCGAAGCTGCGGCACAGCGTGCCGGGCGTCATGCTCATCTCCCCGCCTCCGCACCACGACATCTACAGCATCGAGGACCTGGCCCAGCTCATCTACGACCTGAAGCAGGTCAACCCGCGGGCGAAGATCTGCGTGAAGCTCGTCTCCGAGGCGGGCGTCGGCACGATCGCGGCGGGTGTGGCGAAGGCGCACGCCGACGTCATCCTCATCAGCGGCCACGACGGCGGCACCGGGGCCTCCCCGCTCTCCTCCATCAAGCACGCGGGCGGCCCGTGGGAACTGGGCGTCGCCGAGGCGCAGCAGGTCCTGCTCCTGAACAGCCTGCGGAACCGCGTCACCCTGCGGACCGACGGCGGCATGCGGACCGGCTTCGACATCGCCGTCGCCGCCCTCCTCGGCGCGGAGGAGTACAACTTCGGCACCGTCTCCCTCATCGCGGCGGGCTGCGTCTACGTCCGCAAGTGCCACCTGAACACCTGCCCCGTCGGCGTCGCCACCCAGGACGAGAAGCTGCGGGCGAAGTTTAAAGGTAGCCCTGATAATATCATCACCTTCTTCAACGGCGTCGCCCAGGAAGTGCGGGAGATCATGGCCGCCCTCGGCGTCCGGACGATGAACGAGATGATCGGCCACGCGGAGTGGCTGGAGCAGAAGGAAATCCCCGGCCATCCGAAGGCGAACACCCTTGACCTGGCCCCGATGCTCGCCGTCCCGCCGATCGACGAGACCATCCCCCGGCACCGGACCTGGAGCGCGAACACGAAGCTCGAGGAACGGACGCTGGACGACGAGATCCTGCAGGACGCGAAGAGCGCCCTCCAGACCCGCCGCCCCGTCTCCCTGAAATACAAGGTCAAGAACGTCAACCGGAGCGTCGGCACGCAGCTTTCCGGCGAGGTCGCCTACCGCGCCGGGGACGAGTCCCTGCCGGAGAACACGATCCAGGTCGCCCTCACCGGCAGCGCGGGGCAGAGCCTCGGCGCCTTCCTCGTGAAGGGCGTCCGCATCCACCTCACCGGCGAGGCGAACGACTACGTCGGCAAGGGGATGTCCGGCGGCGAGATCGTCATCGTCCCCTCGCCCGCGGCCACCTTCGCGGCGCACGACAACTCGATCCTCGGGAACACGAACCTCTACGGGGCCACCGGCGGCACCCTCTACGCCCGAGGCAAGGCCGGGGAGCGCTTCGCCGTCCGGAACAGCGGCGCCCTGGCCGTCGTCGAGGGCGTCGGCGACCACGGCTGCGAGTACATGACCAACGGCCTCGTGATTGTCCTCGGCGGCACGGGGAAGAACTTCGGAGCGGGGATGTCGGGCGGGCTCGCCTACGTCCTCGACCTCGATGGGACCTTCGACAAGCTCTACAACCCCGCGATGGTCGGCCTGGAGCGCCTCGGCGCCGAGGACGAGATCATCCGGACCGACGCGCAGGGCAACCCCCTCACGCTGAAGGCGATCGTCAAGCAGCACCTCGACGCGACGGGCAGCGCCCGGGCGAAGGAGATCCTGGCCGACTGGGCGCGGTTCCGCACCCTGTTCTGGAAGGTCGTCCCCCATCCCCCGGTCCTTTCCCTCACGCCGGTCGCCGCGGCCAAGGTCTAAAGGAAATCAGGAGACTATGGCCGCCAGCCTCTACCCCTCGATCCAGGTCGGGACGCAGCTCGCCCTTTTCCTGGCGAACCGGCCCGGCACCATCGGGACCGCCGCCGACGTGATCTCCCGGGCCGGGGTCAACATCCTCGCGATGACGACCTCCGATACGGTCGAATACCTCGTCATGCGGATCGTCGTCGACAAGCCGAAGACGGCGCTCCATGCGCTCGAAGCCCACGGCACCCTCGTCATCGAGAACGAGGTCATCCTCCTGGAGGGGGCGAACCGGATGGGGAGCCTCTCCACGATCGCGAACCTCCTCGCCGAGGCCCAGGTGAACATCGACTACGCCTACTGCGCCACGCCGTCGAACTCGAAGCAGGGCCTGCTGGTCCTCCGCCCCTCGCACGTGGCGAAGGCGCTGAAGGCCCTCAACAAGGCCGACCTGAGCCGGACCGGAGAGAAGAAGTTCATCGCCGCCGCCAAGGCCCGCGCCGACCTGGAGGCAAAGACGAAGTCGGCCTCCAAGGCCGTTCCCACCCCCCTGCGCAGCCCCGGGCGGGAGTAGGTGGCCTGCCGGGTTATTCGGACAGGCTTTAAGCCGCTTCCGCCGCCCGTTCCCGCCGGGCCTGGACCCGGGCGGCAATGTACGAACCGCCGACGAGGAGCGCCGCCGCGCCCTGCGCGAGGCACGATTCCCAATTCGGGAAGAGGGAGAACCAGACGCCGGCCCAGTCGGGCAGGATCGCCTTCAGGAAGGGGATCTCCGTGGTCGCGATCATGTTCGCCTGCTGCATCTCGAAGGCTTGTTCCCCGACCATCACCATGAGGACCCCCGCGAGGAGGACGCCGGTGAGGACGAGCATCTGGCGGTAGGGAAGGTGCCGGTGGGCGACGAAGGTGAGCCCGGCCAGGATGCCGGTGAGGACGAGGCCGATGGCGCAGCCGCCCAGGACGAGGCCGCCCCCCATCTTCAGGTAGTAGCTCTGCAGGAAGAGGACGATCTCGAAGCCTTCCCGGTAGAGGGAGGAGAAGCCGAGGAGGCCGAGGCCCAGGAGGAGCTTCCGCTGGAGCGCCGCATCGTCCCCGCTCGCTTTTTTCTCGGCAAGCAGTTCCCGCTTCTTCCGGTTGTGGGCCGTGATCCAGCCGCCCCAGTAGATCTTGTGGAAGAACCAGTTCATGATGACGAGGAGGACGACGACGGCCAGGAGGCCGGTCCAGACCTGCATCTGGAGGGCCGGGACGCTCTCCGTGAGGTCCTTCACGATCCCGACGGCGAGGAACCACGTCGCGATCGTCGCCAGCATGCCGACGCCGACCCCGGCCTAGATCGGGCGGCGGTTGGCCGCGTCCCGCCCCACCATCCCGGCCAGGATCGCGGAGAGGACGAGGACGCATTCCATCCCTTCCCGGAAGACGAGGAGGGAGATGTTGAAGAGGGCGGCGGCGGGGCTCAGGCCTTCCGTCGTCGGATCGGGGGAGCCCCCGGAGGTCAGGGCCATCCAGACGACGGCGGCGGCGATCGCGGCGGCCCCGGCGAGGGTCAGGAGGAGGGTGGGGAAGGTCCACCGCTTCGGCGCGGGAGCATCGGCGGGAACGGCGATGGCGAGGCGGGGGCTGGGGAGGGTGGCGGTATGGCTCATAGGGGTGTTGTTTTCCGTTGGGCCACTATCGCCTCCCCGGGCAAAAGCCGCCACCGGGGGGTTGCGGTGGGGGTGCTTGGGATTGCGCTGGGGGGGGAGAAGACCTTTCCCTCTATCTTAGTACCAGATCGTCCCCCCGTCTCGAAAGGGGTTGCTATTCCTTCCGGCACAAAATTCCGAATTTGTACAGGAAAAAATTTCCTCAATCCAATGTCGTACCTTTCTCCTTTTTGGCCTTGTGGACTTTTTTTCCATTTCTTCAAATTGAAAAGTACATTTATAACTTGTTATGGTGTAGATAGTTGCAAATAAATTTAAAGAAGTTGGCATGACCGGTGCTGATTAGACAGCGTCCTCGAAGTGCCCAAGGCTGGGTTACGGAGGGGGAAATAAGAAACGAAGCAGAAATCGGAACACCAACCAACAAGGAGTAGTTATGGCAGTTATTGGAACAAACATCGCCGCCCTTTCGGCGTCGAATTACTTGACATCGAATCAGGCCGCATTGACGAAATCGATCCAGAAGCTTTCGTCGGGGTCCCGCCTCGCCGATCCCTCGGACGACGCCGCCGGCG
>CAISZB010000326.1 GCA_903889845.1 uncultured Verrucomicrobium sp.
AACGCCCCTCTTTGGCGATAAAGCGGATCGCCTCCAGCTGTACAGGTAAGCGCGAAGCGCGATTTTGCCCTGCCCCGAAGGGGAGGCCTTCTCCCGAGCCCCCCCTTAATACGCCGTCCGCATCGGCGAGAGCATCTGCCACGCGGTCTTCAGCATGATGACGAAGTCGAGGGTGAGGGACCAGTTTTCCAGGTAGAAGAGGTCGCTCTCGACGCGCTTCACCAGGTCGCTCTCCGTGTGGACGGCGCCGCGGTGGCCGCGGACCTGGGCCAGGCCGGTGATCCCGGGCTTGATCGCGGCGCGGATCCGGTAGCTGTTGATGAAGGGGGCGAAGGTCTCGTCGTGGACGGTGAAGTGGGGGCGGGGGCCGACGATGCTCATTTCCCCCCGGAGGACGTTCCAGAACTGGGGCACTTCGTCGAGGCTGTAGCGGCGCAGCCACGCCCCGGCGGGGTAGAGGCGGGGATCGCCGTGGCTGGTCTGAAGGGTCGCGGGCTCCGGGTCGCTGCGCATGGTGCGGAACTTCAGCATGTAGAAGCGCTCCCCGCGCAGCCCGGTCCGTTCCTGGTGGAAGAAGAGGGGGCCGGGCGATTGCCGCCGCTGGAGGAGCCAGACGACGAGGCAGGAGAGGGGCAGAACCAGGATCAGGGCGATCGAGGCCATGAGGACGTCGACCATCCGCTTCATCAGGCGGTTGAGGGGGTTTTCGAGGGGCTCCTCGCGCAGGGCGATGAATTGGTAGCCGCCGTCGGTGAAGTAGGTGAGGGGGTGGTGGAGTTTCTCGGAGAGGTCGCTGACGATGAGGAGGCGGGCGCCGTGCCGCTCGCACTGGAGGGGGATTTCCCGGAGGGTCGGCTCGTCGGGCGGGATGCCGGTGAGGACGACCATCTGGATCGTCCGCGTCCGGAGGATCGCCTCCAATTGGCCGCAGTCGCCCAGCCAAGCGATTTCTTCCTGGCGTCCCTCGATCTGCGGGGGGCGGGTGGCGCTGAGGAAGCCCTCGATCCGAAGGCCGAGGGCGGCTTTGGTCCGCATCCATTCGAGGAAGAGGCGGAGGCGGTGTTCGGGCTCCTCGCCGAAGCTGACGAGGAGGATGCGCTCCTCCCGCGAGCCGTCGAAGAAGATGCGGCTGAGGTGGATCGGGACGAAGTAGTGGGAGGCCAGGAGGAGGGCGTAGAGGGAGGGGATGTAGCCGACGAGGAAGGTGCGGGAGACGGTCTTGTCCTTCGCCGCGACGAGGAAGAGGACGAGGAAGCCGAGGACGAAGAGGATCTGTCGCCGGGCCAGGCGCTCCTTCTCGACGAGGTCCGGGGTGAGGATCTGGTGGATCTTCTCGGGCCGGGTGGCCGCCTCGACAATCAGGGCGATGACGACGAGGAGGGCGTAGATGCCGTACTGCTGGAGGAAGTAGGGATCGTCGAGCAGCTCGGTCAGCACGGTGACCGCGGCCCAGCCTGCGAAGAGGAGGAGGGATAAAACGATCTGGCCTGTGAGGACGAGTCCGTATAAACCTTTTGCCCGTTGCGTGAACACGATGTCTTTCCCTATCGAAGCCGATTTAGTCGATGCGGCCCATATGGCCAATTGGCCAATGTGGCCAATGAAGCCGTTGTCGAAGCCGGGGCGCTCCCGCCGAGGGAAAACGCATCCTGCGTCGAGACCCAGGCTAGGGCGCGGGGCGGAATTGGCAATAGCCGGATGAGGCTCCCGGCCTAGATTTTCCCTCCACGTTTTTTTTCTCTTTTTTTTCATGCGTTCCCCCCGGCTCTGGTTCCTGCTGGCTCTTGCCTTCGCTCCCTGTTTCTTGGGCGGAGGCTGGACGGAGCCGGAGGCGGGGGCGGTGGTGGCCGGGGTGGGACTCTATATCGCGCTGTTCCCTCCGCTCCGCTGGCCTTCGCGTCCGCTGGCGCTCGGGATGGGGTTGGTGCTCGTGGTTCCTTTCCTCAGTTTCCTGCCCCTGGCCCACGGGACGCTCCTGGCGGGGGCGTGGCGCCGGGACCTGGAGGCGATCGGGAAGATCGACCTGGGCAATCTGGTGACGGCGCAGCCCTGGATGAGCCTCGACGCCCTCGTCTTCTTCCTCTGCGGCTGGTTGTTCCTCGCCGCCCGGCTGGCGGAGCAGCCGGAGGAGGAGGACCGGATCCCCCTCACGCAGGCCTTTTCCCTGGCCAGCGCCGGGGTCGCGCTGCTGGCGTTGGTGCAATACTTCGCGGGGACCTTCCTGCCGCATTGGAATGCGGCGATCCACGTCAACTTCGGCCCGTTCCCGAACCGGAACGAATTCGGGGACCTGCTGGCGCTGGGGGCGATCTGTTCCCTCGTCGGGGCGCTGCAGCGGTTCCACCAATCGCCGCTGCGGATGGCCGCCTACTACGGGGCGATGGTCCTGAACTTCGTGGCGCTGATCCTGGCCGGTTCCCGCGGCGGGCTGGCGATCTTCTTCGGGGGAGGACTCCTGTGGCTCGGCTGGGTTTCCGTCCAGTCGCGCAGCCTCCGTTCCGGCGGCCGGATCACCGCGATCATCATGACGTTCATGGCGCTCTTCATGGTCTTCGGCGGGACGCTGGTGGAGAGGATGCTCTCGACGCGTCTTTCGGGGATGTCGATCGAGGCCGACTTCCGGATGCTGATGGCCCGGGACGTCTTCTGGATGGTCCGCCACATTCCCTTCTTTGGGATCGGGATCGGGAACTTCGAGCCGGTCTTCGCCATGTTCCGCCGCTTTTCCCATAACGACCTCATCGCCCTCCATCCGGACAGCGATCTGATGTGGACCCTCGGGGAATGCGGCTTCGTCGGCCTGGTGCTCCTGCTGGAGGGGATATTCCTCATGAGCGGGGCGTGGTTTCCGATCCGCCGGGGTTCCTCCCGCAGCCTCCATGCGGGGGGGATCATCGTGGTCATCGCCTTCCTGATCCACGGGATCTTCGACGTGCCGATCCACCGCCTGGGCTCGATGCTGCCCGGCCTCTTTTTGGCCGGTTCGGCCCTGGCGTCGCCGACGCTGCCCTCGCTCGTTCCGAAGGGGCCGAAGGTCGTCCCTCCCTTCGTCTTCTGGGGCGGGGCGCGGTTCTTCCTCCGTCTGGTCGGGATCGGCCTGTGCGCGGTCGGGGTGGTCTGGGTGATTCCCGGGGGCGGGGTGTTTTGGCCGCCCCGCGCCGCCGCGGAGGCGAAGGCGAAGGCGATCGCCGCGCGGGAGGCGAGGGATTTCGCCGGGGCCGAGGCGGCGGCGTCGCGGGCGCTGGTCGTGGTGCCGCTCGACTGGCGTCTTTACTACCTGCGCGCCGAGTCGCGGTACGGGGGGCGCCGGGATTTCGACGGGGCCGCCTCCGATTTTTCCGTCGCCCGTTTCCTGCAGCCCACGCGCAGCGACATCCGCCTGGCCGAGGCCGGCCTGTGGTTCCCGCTCCGCCCTTTGTACGGCCTGAGCATCGAGAGGGAGGCGCTGGCGCTGACCCGGGGGGCCGACCGGGCGAAGGTCTACGAGGACATCCTCGACAACACCTACCGCAACACTTTCCTGCGGTCCGCGCTCCTCGACATGGCGGGGGACAGCTTCTCCCTCCAGATGATTTATTTCGACCATGCGGAGAAGGAGGATGCGGCGATCGTCCTGCAGCGGCTGCTGGCGGTCGATGCCCAGCTGCGTTTCGTCACCCCCGCCCAGCTGAAGCAGATTCTGTGGCGATGGGCGACGATCGGGACCCTGCCCGACCTGGTGGCGCGGATCGAGGCGATTCCCGCCTGGGAAGCCGTCGGCTGGCCGATCGAGGCCCAGTATTACGTCCAGGGCGGCAATACCCGGAGGGCGATCCTGCTGGCTTATAAGTACGATCCCGCGCCGCCTTTCCCCAAAATGGAGCTGGCCGACTCGAAGGAGCAGTTCTATCTCGACGCGAAGCTCGACCCGAAGGCCGTGCGTCCCCGCATCTTCCTCTTCAAGCTGGCCCGGGACGCCGGGGACGGCGCGGCCGCTTCCCGCTGGCTGGAGCAATTGGTC
Source organism: uncultured Verrucomicrobium sp. (assembly GCA_903889845.1). Classification (GTDB taxonomy): domain Bacteria; phylum Verrucomicrobiota; class Verrucomicrobiia; order Methylacidiphilales; family GAS474; genus GAS474. The sequence continues at coordinate 4,001 of CAISZB010000326.1, forward strand.
AAGCTGGAGGGGTGCCCTTCCTATTTGTACTACTATATGGCCCAGGATCGGGCCGCCGCCGGGGATTGGGGCGGCGCCTGGTACTGGTACACCCGCTACCACCCGCTGCCGGCGGGGAGCTGATATTGATTGTTTCATCTCTTTCGTACACTCGAAAGAGTTGACTTTTTACGTACTATAAGTAAAATCTGATTCCTATATGAGGAAATCGGCCTTCTTTTGCGCTTGGGCTTCGGCTCGGGCATGCCTCCTTTGCGGGGTGGCGCTCGGCCTTGCCGTTGTGACGGCGGGGGCGGAGGAAGTTCGGATCTATCGTCCCCTCGGGGACTCGGAGGCTCCCCAGGCCGAGGCGGCGGAACCCGTGGCGAAGGCGGCCGTTCCGGCCAAGATCTACACGGTTGAGAAGGGGGATACTCTCTGGAAAATCAGCCGGAAGTGCCATGTTTCCGTCGAGGCGCTGCGGAAGGCCAATCACCTCGCCACCGATCACATCGTCGTCGGGACTTCCCTGATGCTCCCTGCCGAGGGGAAGAGCCTTTCCGCCGCCGTCCCGGCGGAGGAAGTCCGCCGGGCCGAGGTGGTTGCCAGTGCGCCGACTCCGGCTCCTGCTGCGGCCCCGGCCGCCCCCGCCGCCGGTCCGACCGTCGTTCCTGCCGCCGCCGTCCTCAACGCGGGCGGCGAGGGGGTGGGCCCGACGCAGGCCGAACTGCAGCGCCGGTTCCTGACGGAGACGAAGTCGCTCGCCCTCTCCGGCGTCGGCTACGACCAGGATTGGACCCCGCCTGGCAAGGACGAGGCATGGGACATGGACTGCTCCAATACCAGCCGCTACCTCTACCAGAAGGTCCTCGGCGTCTCGATGCAGCGGACCGCTTCGGACCAGTACTATGACCTTCACCAGGACGGGCGGGCCTGGGACGTGCCGCTCGACGCCTCCGGCCAGCCCGATGTGGCGTGGCTCGAAACCCATCTGCGTGTCGGCGATCTCCTCTTCTGGGAGAACACCTACAAGCCCCGGCGCGATCCGCCGATCACCCACGTCATGATCTACCTCGGGAAAAACAACCGGGGACAGGAACTCATGGCCGGTTCCCAGACTGCGGGCGGCTTCTTCAACACCTCCGGCAGCGGACCCGATGTCTATCTCTTCAAGCCGACGGCCTCGGTCGGCGGCTATTACAAGAACCTCGGCTTCACCCATGTGACCGGGCGCTTCGTCGCCATTGGCCGCCCTGCGGCGATCGCCCCCAGGGCGCCCCTCCAGATTGCCGCACGCTGAGTTGGCCTCAGTGTGGTGGTTGTTTGTTCTTCGTTTTTACTCCTAAAAGGAGAGGACGGGGTTATTTGTGCTTAACAATTAATCGCAAATAGAAGGTTGTCATCCAGCGAGGTACCTGCTTCCGTACCGCTGAAACACGCATTGCTTATTATCGAATACATGGATTGTAACTAAGGGTATCAAGAACATGAAGGGACGCAAAGGGGGCCACTATGGCCAGAACCAGCGGGGACGGCTGGTGGGCATCTTCTTGATGGGACTCTTTACGGGTTTCACCCTGACGCCATCGGCGTTGTGGGCGAATCCGACGGGGGCGCAAGTCGTCAACGGGACGGCGACGATCACGACGAACGGGAACACCCTCAACGTCGTCAACAGTAACGGTGCGGTCATCAACTGGCAGGACTTCAGCATCGGGTTGGGGGAAACCACCAACTTCCTGCAGCCCAGCAGCAGCAGCGCCGTCCTCAACCGCGTGGTGGGGACCAACCTTTCCGCGATCTACGGGACCCTGAGCAGTAACGGCAAGGTCTTCCTCATCAACCCCAACGGCGTGATGATCGGGAGCACCGGCATCATCAACACCGCCGGGTTCATCGCGAGCACCCTAGACGTCAGCAATGCCGAATTCCTGGCGAACAACGGGGCCGGGACCATGCACTTCACCGGGGCCAGCACCGCCAGCGTCACCAACCTGGGTACCATCAACGCCGTGGGGGGCGACGTCTACCTCATCGCCCAGCACGTCAGCAACAGCGGCACCATCACCGCGAGCGAGGCGGCGGGGACTGGAGGATTGGTGGGGATGTACGCCACCGACCAACTTTATCTGACCACCGGGACCCCCGACGGGGGCCTCGTCCGGGTGGGAAGCGGCAGTCTGAGCACCGCCGGGGGGACCGGGATCAACAACAGCGGGATTATCAACGCCGTGCAGGCCGACCTCAAGGCGACCGGGAACCTCTACGCCCTGGCGATCAACAACAGCGGCGTCATCCGGGCCACGGGCTCCGTGACGAAGAACGGCGTTGTCCACCTGCAGGCTATGGGCGGGGTGGTCCAGAGCAGCGGGACTCTGGCGGCGAAGAACGTTGATGGATCGGGCGGGACGATCAAGGTCCAGAGCGGCAGCGGCGGCACCACCCTCGTCAACGGGACTATCGACGCTAGCGCCAGTTCAGGGACCGGCGGCAGCGTCGAGTTGACTGGCGATGACGTCGCCCTTTACGGCAGCGGCAGCATCGACGTGAGCGGCCCGGCAGGAGGCGGCGTCGTCAACATCGGCGGGAGCGCCCGCGGCACCGCCGACCCGACGATCTACAACGCGATTTCGACCTACATCGGAACGGGCACCACGATCAACGCCAATGCCACGGGCGATGGCACGGGCGGAACCGTGGTAGTCTGGAGCAACGACACGACGCGGTTCTACGGCACGATTATGGCGGCGGGGGCGGGCAACGGCAAGGGCGGTTGGGTCGAGACCAGCGGACACAACCTCGACGCCGACGGCGTCGTCGACACCCACGGGGGCACCTGGCTCCTCGATCCGGGCATCCTCTACATCGCCGACACGGGGACCTATTCCCTGCCGGGGGGGACTTCCGTCTTCGATTTCAGCACGTCCGGGGGCGTCAGCGTCATTTCCTCCACGTCGCTGGAGACGGCCTTGGATTCGAACAATGTGACGCTGGTTTCCGGCTCCGACCTCGATATCGGGACAGCTCTCTACGGCGGTACCTTCATGACGGGGATCACGGGTGGCCACACCCTCACCCTCGATGCGGCGGGGAACGTGACCATCGATGGAAGCCACGGCGGCGTCGTCTGGACGGGCAATTACAGTCTGGTGATCTCGACAACGGGGAGTGTGGCCATCTCTTCCGGCCAGCTCCAGACCGGGGCCGGTTCGATCACGATCAACGCCGGGGCGGTCAGCTCCATCGGCGGGAGCTACTCGGGAACGAATCTCTCCTTCTCGACCACGAGCGGCGGACTGACCGTCAGCGGCGTGTATGCGGAGACGGGGACGGTTTCCTTTTCCGGAGCGGGAAGCTCGACCGGCCTCCTGGTCAGCGGCAGCGCGTCGATCGCGGGCGCGGGCGGCGTCACGCTCACGGGCTCGGGCGACTCGGCGTCGGGTGTCACTTACGGCATCAGCCTCGGCAGCGCCGGCACTCCTTCAGTCTCCTCATCCTCGGGAAATATCGTGATCAGCGGCACCGCCGGGAGCAGTGCGACGAGCTACAGTTACGGCGTCGCCACGACCAACGCGTCGATCGTCGCCTCCTCGGGCAGCGTGACGATCAACGGTACGGGCGGGATTGCCGCGAGCGGGGCGATTTCCTATGGCGTCTCCCTCTCCTCATCGTCGGCGCTGGCGACGGGAGGCAACGTCTCCATCACCGGTGTCGGCGGGAATATCGCGACGGGGAGTTCCTACGGCATCTCTCTCAGCGGTGGCACGGTGCATGCCACGGGCACCGGCAGCGTGGCCCTTACCGGCACGGCGGGGAGCGTCTCTTCCGGATCGGCTTACGGCATCTTGACCACGGGTGCCGCGTTGATCCAGACGGCGGGGGGGGCGCTCTCCCTTACTGGTGTGGCGAACGGCACCACGGGGGCCAACTACGGTCTCTATCTGGCTGGAGGTTCCACCATCGCTCAGACGGGTTTGGGCAGCCTCACTCTCTCCGGTTACGTGAGCACGAGCGGTACGGTCGGTCTTTATGCCAATACGCTGACGCTGAGCAATGCGGGAGGCACGACGACGGTGACGGGCCACGGCGGAACGAGCGGCCTCAACGTCCTCGCCTCCTCGATCAGCCTCGGCTCGGGCGCGGTGATCCTGAACGCGAACGGGAGCCTTTCCCTCTCTGGGAACACGAGCTTTACGGGGAGCGGGGCGCTGACGGTGAATCAGTATGCGGGCGGCGACATCTACGTCGGTACCGGCAGCGCGACCGCCACGGACGCCTATGTCACCAGCGCGAGTCTGACCACGGCCATCGGCGCGGGATTCTCCTCAATCACGCTGGCTTCGTCCGCCGGGAACATCATTGTGGGCGGGGTGACGGCCTCCTCGCTGCCCTCCGGGCTGACGATGACGTTCAGCGCGGGGAAGGACATTGCGATGACGGTGGACACCCTGTCCGGGGCGAATGCCTTTAATCTTTTCTCGAACACGGCGGGCGGGGGCGGCTCCATCTACCTGACGGGGACGACGCTGACGACCAGCGGCGGCGGGATCACGCTGGCGGGCGGCCTCACCGGGGCGACGGCGGCGCTGGGGACGACGACCGGGTATAACGCGACGACCTACGGATTCACCGGCGGCGTCGGCATCAATAATAGCACGGTGACGGGGGCGAGCGGGGTGACGCTGACCGGGACGGCCTCCGCGGCGGGAGGGACCACCTACGGTGTCTCGATCAGCGGTTCGACGATTTCGAGCCCGGGCGGGGCGATCACGATTTCCGGCACCGGTGCGACCTCGACGTCGGGGAACGCCTATGGCGTCCTTGTTTCCGGCTCCTCGATCGGGGTGGGGGGGACGGGGACGATCTGGATCTCGGGTTCAGGCGGGACGGCGTCGGCGTTGAGTTCCTACGGGGTCTCTCTTTCCGGGGCGACGCTGACGACGTACACTGCGCCGATTAATATCGTCGGTGCGGGGGGAGTGGCTACGGGCGGGTCCGGCAATTCCTACGGGATTTTCTCCTCCGGCACGACGATCGCGGGGAGCGGTTACGGAAGCATCACGCTAAACGGAACGGGAAATGCGGCGGCAGTCGATTCCTTCGGCGTTTACTTCAGTGGAGGTTCCGTTGCGGGGACCTCCATCGGGATTGTTTCGATCACGGGGATCGGCGGGAGCGGCGTCAATTCCTACGGGGTCTATGGAACGAATGCGAGCGTCACTTCGACCGACGCCAATCTCTATCTTTCAGGTACCGGAGGGGTGACCACCACCGGGGATTCCGCCGGGGTGGACTTGGCTTCCGGGGATGCTGTGACGGCGACGGGGGCCGGTTCGGTGATTCTTTCCGGAGCGGGCGGGAATGCGGGGATCAGTTCCTACGGCGTCTCGATTTCGGCTTCGACCGTTTCGACGCTCAGCGGGGATCTCTCCATCTCCGGCACGGCGGGGACGGCGGGAGGCTATGGAAATTCCTTCGGTGTCTCCCTCGGCGGAACGGTTTCCACGACGGGGGGCGGCACGATCACGATCATGGGGACGGGCGGCGCGGGGTACGGTTCCTATGGCATCATTGCCCAGTCCGGCACGGTGACGGGTTCGGGAGGATTGATTTCGCTGTCGGGCTCGGGAACGACGGTCGCCGGGAACGACGGTTCCGTGGGGGTCGATCTGACCGACGCCATTTCCAACACGGGCAACGGGGCGATCGTCATCACGGGAACGGCGACGACGGGACACGCTTCCTACGGGGTGATTTTCAATGGCGGCACCAGCCTGCAGACGGGCAACGGTTCCCTCACGGTTTCCGGCACGGCCGGGACGGCGACGGTGGGCGACTCTTACGGCATCATCTCTTACTCGGGGGGGGTGACGCTTTCCTCGTCGGGTGGCTCGGTGACGCTCTCCGGTACGGGGGGGCTGGCCTCCTCGGGGACTTCCTACGGGGTCTACCTCATCCAGGATTCGATTTCGGCGGGCGGGGGGATCACGATCACGGGGACGGCGGACAATGCTTCCGCGCTGGCCTACGGCGTCTATCTCACCCAGGTGACGGCGACGGCGGCGGAGGTGCTGACGGTGGCGACGACGGGCGGAACGGAGTTGTATGCCGACGGCCCCACGACGTTGACCGGCTACTCGGTCTCCCTCACCGCGCCCGACAACTCCGTGGTGACCTCGGCGACGATCGTCCAGACGGGGACCTCCAGACAGGGCGATGTCTCGATTTCCGGGACGAGTTCCGACATGACCAACGACGGATCGCTTCAGGGGAACGGAACCTTGGCCGCCGAAAACGGATCGGTGACGATTTCGGGTGCCAATATCTATTGGACCGGTTCCTTCGACTTCACCTCGTCGGGCACGCACAATGTGACCTTCAACGCCACGGGGGACATCCATCTGGGGACCAATGCGAATAGCACGATCCTGGGCCTGACCATCGACAACCCGACGGCCTCGACGGCCTCGCTGACCTTCGCCGCGGGCGGGGGGGTCTATGCGAACGGCCTCTACGTGAACCAGAACGGCGGGATGGGGATCATCGACCTCGCCTTCACCGCCGCCGGTGGGCCGATCTCGATCGTGAACTCGACACTGGCGGGTGGGGGATCGGTCTCGATGATCGCCAACGCGGGCGGGGTGACGATCGCCAACTCGACCATCGCGGCGACGACGGGGCTGACGATCACCGGAACGGCGCTCAATACGGCGGCCTCCTCCTCGATCGGCGTCTCGATCAGCGGCTCGACCCTTTCGACCTCCGGGGGGGCGATGACGATCTCAGGTGCGGGGGCGTCGTCGGAGCTAAATACGGTCTATGGTTCCTATGGGGTCTTGATCGAGAATAGCGCGCTGACGGCGACGGGGACGGCGACGATCGCGATCTCCGGCTCGGCGGGGACGGGAAGCGTGTCCTACGGGGTTGCCCTTTCCTCGTTTAATTTTTCTTCGACGATCACGGCGGACTCCGGCGGGATCTCGATTACCGGTGTGGGCGGAACGGCGGTGGTTGGGGATTCTGTCGGGATATCGATCAGCGGCAGCAACGGGGATGGTACTTACACTTCTGCGATCTCGACCTCGGCGGGGTTACTCACCCTCTCCGGCACGGGCGGGGATGCGGCGAGCGGGAATTCCTTCGGCATTGCCATGGATACCTATTCGAGCTTGACGGCGACGGGGACGGGAGGGATCGAGGTCGATGGGACCGCAGGAACGGCAGGCCTCAGCGCGGAGGGCATTTTCTTCACCGGCACCCAGGTGACGACCTCCGCGGGGTCCATCTCCCTGGCGGGAACGGGCGCCGTCGCGATCGGAACCTATAACGGCAATGCCGGACGGACGCAGATCACGGCGGGGGGAACGGGGTCGATCACGATCGCGGGGCAAGGAACGATTTCCTCCGACGCCACGACGCTGTCCACGAGCGGCGGGAGCATTTCGCTCACGGCCACGGGCAACGACATTGATACGCTGAATACGGTCTGGCAGACTTCGGGGACAGGGTCGATCGCGGCCAGCGCCGGGGTCATTTCCTTTGCGGGATCGACGGCGATCACGACCTCGGGGAGCATCAGTTTCACGGGGACGGGGCTGGCTTCCTCCGGGGACACCTACGGCATTCTCTTCAAGCAGTATGGCACGGACAGTAATAACAATCCGCGCCTGGCGACGATCACGACGGTCGATGGGGCGATCACGATTTCCGGCACGGGTGGGGCGACGACTTCGGGGACGTCCTACGGGATTTACTCCGAGCAGCAGACCTCGATCACGGCGACGGGGACGGGCTCGATCACGATCAACGGCAGCGCGGCGGCGGGGACCGGCTCGTCCGGCGTCTACCTGGACAGCACCACCCTCACGGCGAACACGGGGGCGATTCATATTTCCGGGACCGGGGCGACGGCCTCGAACGGGGACTCCAACGGCGTCGTCCTGTACCAGTCGACGGCGACGACCTCGGGGAACATCGTCCTCTCCGGCACGGCGGGATCGGCGACGGACGGTTCCGGCTACTCCAACGGCGTTTCCGTGGCGCAGAGCTCCCTCCAGACCACGGGGACGGGAAGTATCTCGATCACCGGTACGGTAGGGGCGGCGGCTTACTCTTACGGTGTCTATGTGGGGGCCTCGACGCTGACAACGGCGGGCGGAAATATCGCGCTGAGCGGCACGGGCGGGGCGGCGACCGGCAGTTCCGTCGGGGTCTATCTCTATCAGGACAATTCCCAGTCGGGCAGCATTAAGGCGGGCGGCTCCGGAGTGACGACGATCACGGGGGCGGGCGGGGGCGGCACTGGCTCTT
>CAISZB010000327.1 GCA_903889845.1 uncultured Verrucomicrobium sp.
CCCCAAAAAACTACTTCATGACTCGATCCCTTCTCCCCCCACCACCCCGCAGGAACCACCCCAAAAAACTACTTCATGACTCGATCCCTTCTCCCCCTCCGCCAAAGCCTCCTTGCCTTGGCCTCTTTGGCCTCCCTGGCCGTTTGGAGCAGCCTCACCGCCACCACCGCCCTCGCCTTCCCCAGCGTCTTCCCCACCGGAACGACGATCTATGATCCCGCGAAAGCCTATAACAGCTACGTCCTTTTCAGCTCCCCCGACCGCAAAACCCACCTCATCGACCTCGACGGGAACGAAGTCCATCAGTGGCCCTACTTCGGCTTCCCGCCCCTCCTCCTCGCCCCCGACCTCGCCGGGGGCAAACGCGGCAACCTCATCGTCCACCTCGTCGATGGGGAGGGCCAGTGGAACGGCATTTTCAACAACAAGACCATCGGAGAAGTCGATTGGGACGGCCGCGTCGTCTGGCAATGGGGCCCACAGGCCCCCGGCGGCGAAGTCCTCCAGACGCACGACATCGGTCGCCTCGCCAACGGAAATACCCTCGTCCTGGCCACCTACCGGCACGAGATCCCCTCACTCGTCCCCGGCAAAGTCATCGGCGACCAGGCCATCTACGAAGTGACCCCGAAAGGCGAAATCGCCTGGAAATGGGTCGCCTCCGATCACCTGAAGGAATTCGGCATCCCGGAAGAGGGCCTCACCCGTCTCCGCAAGGAATTGAGCCAGGGCATCGGCGTCGCCGACGGCTTCCTCACGATCAACGACATGAAAGTCGTCGGCCCCAACCCCTTGTTCGACGCCGGGGATGCCCGCTTCCATCCCGACAACCTTATCATCGACGCCCGGAACGCGAACTTCATCGCCGTCATCGACAAGAAAACCGGCAAGATCGCCTGGCGCCTCGGCCCCGACTACGTCGAGGGAGAAGGCTCCCCCCACAAGCGCGTCCTGGGCTCCAAGCTCCCCCGCCCCGTCGACCAGCTCAGCGGCCAGCACGATGCCCAGATCATTCCCAAGGGCCTCCCCGGCGAAGGCCACATCCTCGTCTTCGACAACCAAGGCGGCGCAGGCTATCCTCCGGCCGCGCTCGGCATCTTCTCCGCCTCCCGCATCCTGGAGATCGATCCGCTCAAGAAAGAAATCGTCTGGCAATACACCGCCGCCGCTTCCGACCGCCCGATCTGGGCCTTCCACAGCTCCTTCATCAGCAGCGCCCGCCGCCTTCCCAACGGCAATACCCTGATCGACGAGGGGATGAACGGACGCTTCTTCCAGATCACCCCCCAGGGGGAAATCGTCTGGGAATACGTCAGCCCCTACTTCGCCCAAGTCACATTGCGCGGGCAAGAAGCCTTGACCAACTGGGTCTATCGCGCCATTCCCATCCCCTATGATTGGGCCCCGGAAGGAACCCCCCATTCGGAAAAGCCGGTGATCCCCCCCGACTTGGCGAAATTCCGCGTACCCGCGCCGGCTGCTACACCCTAAAACGCATATCTAATCTAATCAGATATCGAAAGGAAGCCGCCCCGGCGCGATCTCTCCCGCCTCCTCCTCCCTTAGCCGCACCGCCAGTTCCGCAGCCTGCTGACGCAGCTCCCGCACCGCCGTCGTCTCCCACAGCGTGCCGCGCCGGAGCGAGCCAATGGCAAAAATCCCGTGGCGGGGTTCCCCCCGGGCGGGCCTCAAACGCCCCTCCGCATCGGTCTCGAGGCCGAAGTGGAGCGCATCGGGCCGGGCCAGCCCGCGGTCGAGGAGGCTCCGCACCAGCGCGTCCCCCGTGCGCAGGCAATCGGCGGCCAGCCCGGTGCCATTGACCACATAACCGACGAGGAGGCGGACCGCCTCCCCCGTCCCCCGCCTTTGGAAAACGACTTCGAGGCCCTCCTCCGTCGGCTCGATGTAGGAAAGACGCCCCCGGTGACAGACCAGCTTCCCCTCCCCTTCCAGGCGATCCTTGAGGGCAAGAACCTCGGCCGGAGCCCGATGCCGGACCGTCTCCCAGTAAGGGCGGAGATGCCGAACAAAACGGCGTCGATCCTCGAGGGAAAGCCCCTGCCACAGCGCCTGCGTCTGGGGCCGGAGGGAATCGATCACATCGCGCCAGAAAGCCCCGCCCGCGATCTTCCGCCGCACGGCGCGCACGATCTCCCGCAACGTGCCCGCCGGGATCGGCCCCTCATTCTTCGACGGGATCGAAACAGGAGGATGCGCGATGGGGAAGAGGCCCCGACGGGAGAGGACATGAATACGCCCCCGTGTCTTCCGCTTCGCCAACGCCGCCAGGAAATCGAGGCAGGTCAAGCCCGAGCCGAGGATCAGCACATCGCCCGGCTCGGAAAGCCGCTCGATCGTGTTCGGTCGCCATGGCTGGCCGAGGTAGCGGGGATCCCCCTGATATCCCCCCTCCCCGCCAAAGACGGGGGGCGGAGGCGAAAAATTGCCGAGAGCGAGGACGACCTTCTGCGCATACAGGTATCGGCCTTGATTGAGAAAAACGGAGTAGGTGCCGTCGGGCATCGGGACCAGGTCGAGCGCCCGGCCCGTGACCGTTTCAAGGATATCCGGATGGGCCTCGCGTTCCCGGCGGAGCAGGTCTTCGAGATATTCCCCATAGAGGCGGCGCGGCAGAAAAGCCGTGGCCAACGCGGCCTGGTTCCCGCCCGCATCCTCCCTCCCTCCGAGCCAGCCCAGGAAATCACCCGGCGCCTCCGGGAAGGCCCCCATGCTTCCCGCCCCGACATTGAGCAAGCCTTCCCCCGCCCCCCGCCCATAGGCGACCCCTGGTCCGAAGGCCCCACTCGAATCGACCAACGCAATGCGAAACGGGGACTTCCGCCCAGGGACCGGACTGCCGCCCACGGCCCGAAGCAGATGGATCGCCGTCAGCGTGCCGGAAAAGCCCGCGCCCAGGATCACGACATCGAAAAAGGGATTGGCAGGGAATGGCGTGCTCACAAAAAAATCGACTACTCGTTTAAAATAGCACGAAGCACCCTTACCCGTCGGCAAGCTGGAAAGTGATCGGCTGGGAAAGAGTCCGCGTCACCTCGGGCGCGAAGTGCCAGCGCTGGCGGATGAACTGCGCCGCCTTCGTGTCGAGGATCGCATAGCCGGAGGAGCCGCTCACCTGCACGTCGACAATCCGCCCCTCGACGACCGTCAGGGCGAGGAGCACTGTTCCCTCATACCGCTTCCGCTTGGCCTCGTAGGGATAGGGCGGCCTGGGGAAATCCTTGTTCCCGATGGCAACTTCCTGCGCCGCGAAAGCGGGAGGCGCAGCCGGGGCCGGAACCGAGGCGGGCACGGGAGCCGAGGGAGCGGATTCCGGCGGGGCAACAGGCGGGAGAGGCTGCGGAGGCGGTTGGACGGCGACCTCCTTTTCCTCGACCGTCGGCTGGGAAGGCAGATCGTCCGGGGGAAGCGGCTCCTCCTCCCTCGGTACGACGAAGGCGGGATCGGGAGTCGGAGGTGGGGGAGTCACCTCGGCGAGGGAAACCAACTCCACTGTCGTCTCCACAACCCGGTCCTCCTTCGGCACCTCAACCGTCTCCCCCTGCCGGATCAGGTCGAGGAGCGTGTCGTGCCGATTCCCGAACCCAATTCCAATCAGGAGGAAGTGCAGCCCCACCGCCGCGGCGACCGCAGCCCGAGGAAACCGCCCTTCCCCAGCCGCCCGCACGGGAAGGCGCACGATCGGCGTCCGCGTCATGGCAGAAACAGGCAAGGGCAGGCCGCCGCCCGGGGCTAACCGTCCGCCAACTGGAAGGCGATCGGCAGGGTGAAGTTCTTCGTCACCGTCGCCGGGAAGTGCCACCGCTGACGGATCCACTGCGCCGCCGTCGAGTCGAGGATCGCGTAGCCGGAGGAGGAACTGACCTGGACATCGACGATCTGCCCGTCGGAGACGTTGAGAGAAAGCGACACCGTCCCTTCCTGATGCTTCAGCTTCGCCACATAGGGATAGGGCGGCTTCGGAAAATCCTTGTCCCCCACGACCACCTTCTGCGCAGCGAACGCCGGGGCCTGCTGCTGCGGGACCGGCGTCACCGGCTTCGGTTCGGGCTTCGCAACCTCGACGACCTTCGGCACCTCCTTCGGGATCACGAACTCGGGATTCGCCACGTCGGGCGGGGGCGGCACAAGGTCGATCTCAAGCGGCGGCTGAGCCGTGAAGGTACTCGGGGCCACCGCCTCGACCTCTCCCTTGTTGATGAGGTCGAGGAGCGTGTCGTGGCGACTGAGGAAGCCGACGCCGATCAGCACCACGTGCAGCGCAAGGGCAATTGCCAAGGGCCGCTTCAAGCTGCTCTTCGGCAAGACCCCGACGAGGAGGACAGGCCGATGGAAGAGCGGGGCCGGAGCCGGGACGGATTTGGCCGAAGCGACAGGGAGGGGAAGGGTCAGGGTACTCATGTTTCAATGTTCCTGGATGGGCGGGTTAATTCCCCGCCGGGGCGGAGGCCCCGTCGGGCTTGGTTTGGAAGGCGACTTTCTCGATCCCGGCGGCGCGGACCCGGTCGAGGACCGCGATCACGTCGCCGTGGATCGCCCCGGCGTCGCCCGAGATGAGGACGCGGATCTCCGGCTTGTCCGCCTTCAGTTTTTGCAGCGCGGCGATGAGGTCGCCCTTGGCCACCTCCTGCCGGTCGAGCCAGATCGTGCCGTCCTGCTTCACGGCCAGGGTCGCGAAGTCGGACTTGTTTTCCTGCGTCGCCTTCTGTGCCGTGGGCAGGTTCAGCCGCAGCGTCTTCAACTGCACCATGTTCAGGCTGACGAGCATCATCGTCGCCAGCAAAAAGAACATGATGTCGATCAGCGGGATGATCTCCAGCCGGGCTTTCTTATGCGCTATGGGCGAGTAGATTTTCATGGGCGTTTCCCTTGCCGGTGTTGTTCTTCTTTCCCGCATCGAGGAGGACCTCGATGTTCGTCGCCGCCGTCTGGATCTCGAAGGTCAGCTTCGCGACGCGGGAGGAGAAGTAGTTGTAGGGGATGAGAGTGAAGATCGCGATGGCCAGACCGGCCGAGGTCGCGATCAGCGCCTCCGCCACGCCGCCGCTGACCTTGATCGCCTGGAGATCCTCGCTCCCGACGAAGCGGAAGGCCTCCATGATCCCCGTCACCGTGCCGAGGAGACCCAGG
>CAISZB010000328.1 GCA_903889845.1 uncultured Verrucomicrobium sp.
CTTAGCTGGAGGCTGAGGGGGCACCCCTCAGAAGCCTACAACGTGCGTCCGTCGCGACCCACCCGGGTCCGCCCCCCAGTCCCGAAGGGCCGTACCTACAACCTCGCGCCCCCTTCTGGCAATTAGCCGATTAGCCGTTCAGTCCCGCCGAGAGGCGGTGCCCCCGCTCCGCCGCGAGGCGGGCGAGGAGCCGTTCGGCTTCCGCAATGGCCTGCCGGGTATCGGCGGCGATGTCGAGGAGGGCGAAGACACCCGCGTAGCCGCCTCGGATCTTTCCCTTCGTCCTCCCGACGAAGGCGTAGACCGGCTTCCCCCGCGCGGCGGCGAGGCGGCGGACGCCTTCGGGGACTTTCCCTCCGTCGGTCTGGGGATCGAGGCAGCCCTCGCCCGTGATGACGATGTCGGCCCGGGCGATTTCCTTTTCGAGGCCGGTCAACGCGGCGATGAGGCCGAAGCCGTTTTCGAGCTTCGCCCCGGCGAAGGTCGCGAGGCCGTAGCCGAGGCCCCCGGCGGCGCCCGCGCCCGGAAGGACCGCCGCCTCCGCTCCCGCGACGGCGGCGAGGGTCTTCATCCCCTTTTCGAGGAGCGGCAGGGTGCGGGCCGTCGCCCCCTTCTGGGGGCCGAAGACGGCGGTCGCTCCCAACTTGCCAAGGAGGGGATTCGTGACGTCGACGGCGGCGCGGAAGCGGCAGGCAGGGAGGGAGGAGGGGGGGACGATCCGCGCGATGTGGACGAGGGCGCCGCCCGAGGGGGAGAGGGCTTTCCCGCTCCGGTCGAAGAACCGGTACCCGAGCCCGGCGGCGAAGCCCATCCCGCCGTCGTTCGTGGCGCTGCCGCCGAGGCCGACCAGGATTTCCTTCGCCCCATGCTTCAACATCCGGCGGGCGAGGAGGCCGAGGCCCCGGGTGCTGGCCGAAAGGGGATCGAGTTCGTCCGCCTTCAGGGCGGCGATGCCGCAGACGCCCGCGACGTCGAGGACGGCGGTGCGGGAACGGGCGGCCCAGCCGTAGGCGACGGTCCGGGGGCGCCCCAGCGCGTCGGGGATGTTCCGCGCCTTGAGGAGGCGGCCGCCGAGCGCCGCGGTGACGATAGGGACGAAGCCGTCGCCGCCGTCGGCCAGGGGGAGGGCCGCGATCTTCGCCTTCGGCAGGGCCGAGGCGAGGCCCCGCGCGATCGCGGCGGCGACTTCGGGGGAGGTGAGGGAGCCCTTGAATTTGTCGGGCGCGATCAGGACACGGAGGCGGGGGAGCGGGGCTTTCACCACGAAAGGGAGTCCCATGTTTGGATGTCCGCGTCAATCCGAACGATCTTGCGAACGGGCTCGGACAGGGGCTATCCCTCTTCCATGACGCCCTCCCTTCCTCTCGACGCGCAGGCCGCCGTGCGGCATCTCTCCGCAGCCGATCCGGTCCTGGCGCAGGTCATCGCCCGGGTCGGCCCGTGCGACGTGGAGAAGCCGAAGCGGGTCGATCTTTTCCAAGCGCTCCTCCGTTCCATCGTCTACCAGCAGCTCCATTGGAAGGCGGCCTCCGCGATCCACGGGCGCGTCCTGGCGCTGGGGCTGAAGGGGAAGACGGCCCCGGCGAAGCTGGCGGACATCCCCGACGCGGCCCTGCGCGGCGCGGGGCTTTCGGCGAACAAGCTGGCGGCGATCCGCGACCTGGCGGCGAAGACCGGCGACGGGACGATCCCGACGGCGCGGGAGATCGCCCGCCTGGGCGACGACGAACTGGTCGCGAGGATCACCTCCGTCCGGGGCATCGGCCCGTGGACGGTCCACATGCTGATGATCTTCAGCCTGGGCCGCCCCGACGTGATGCCGACGGGGGACTTCGCGATCCGCAAGGCCTTCAGCCTCCTCTACCGCCGGGGCCGCCCCGCGACGCCGACCGCCCTCCTCCGCCACGCGGAGCGCTGGCGGCCCCATCGGTCGGTGGCGAGTTGGTATCTGTGGCGGTCGCTCGACCTGGAGGGGTGAGAGGGGGGCGCGGTCACGCCGTCGCCGCTTCCCGCGCCCGGCTCGTCTCCAGGTCGGCGAAGGTGCCGATCCGGGTGATCCGCCCCTTGTCGAGGAAGACGATCCGGCCCGCGTGGCGGAGGGTGCCGGAACGGTGGGCGATGACGAAGGTGGTACGCCCCTTCATCAACCGCTCCAGGGCCTGCTGGACCAGGGTCTCCCCCTCGATGTCGAGGGCGCTCGTCGCCTCGTCGAGGATGAGGACGCGCGGGTTGCGCAGCAGGGCGCGGGCGATGGAGAGGCGCTGGCGCTGGCCGCCGCTGAGCTGGATGCCGCCCGCCCCCAGCAGGGTGTCGAGGCCCTTCGGCAGGTCGTCGATGAAGCCGGTGGCGTTGGCCGCCTTCACGGCGTCGCGCAGGGCGGCGTCGGTGACGTTCGGGGTGCCGTAGACGATGTTTTCCCGGACGGTACCGTCGAAGAGGATCGTCTGCTGGCTGACGATGGCGAGGTGGCGGCGGAAGGTGCGGAAGTCGATCCCGGCCATGTCGGTCCCGTCGAGGAGGATGCGCCCCGAGGTGGGCCGGTGGAAGCCGGTGACGAGGCTGGCGAGGGTCGACTTGCCGGAGCCACTGGGGCCGACGATGCCGACGGTCTCCCCGGGGGCGATGTCGAGGGTGATCCCCTCCAGCGCGGGGGGCTGGGGCTCCTCGTCTTCCTTCGGGGTTCGGGTGCCCTGGCCGCTCTGCCCGTAATGAAAGCCGACGCCCTCGAAGCGGAAGGCGCCCCGGACCTCGTCGATGGCGCGCTTGCCCCGGTTTTCCTCGATGTCGGGGCACTCGACGATCTCCCCGATGCTTTCCAGGGCATCGAAGCCGCGGGTGAGGACGGGGAGCATGTTCACGAGGCCGAGGACGGAGTTCATGATCGTGCTGAAGTACCCGGCCAGGAGGGCGATGTCCCCCGGCGTGAGCTGGACCCAGTGGTGCAGGCAGAGCCAGGCGGCCAGGGTCACGCCGCCCAGGTTGAAGAGCATCAGGATGACCCACATCGACGCGCCGAAGAAGGCGGTGATCCGGTCGAAGGAGCGGGCGGCGTCGCGGACGGCGCTGAAGCGGCGGGCGGCCCGGGCGATCTCCGTCTCCTCCACGGCGTGGGCGCGGGTGATCGGGATCATGGCGATCATGCCGATGACCAGGGAGTTCATCGCCTCCAGTTCGCGGCGCATCGCGGCGTTGTGGGACTGGAGCCGGGCGGAGACGAGGTGGCGCGTGACGACGATGATCGGGATGCAGAGGAGGAAGACGGGGACGAAGGCGGGCATCCGGACGGCGGTGACGCCGATCGCGACGGCGATGCTGATGACGGAGCCGAGGAAGGGATCGGCCAGCTGGCGGATCAATTGCTCCAACGACTCGATGTCCCGCAGGACCTTCGTCTGCAGGGTCCCGGCATCGACCCGGGAGTGGTAGCCGATGGAGAGGGTCTGGAAGCGGCGGACGAGGGTGGAGCGGAGCCGCAGCTCCACGTTGCGGATGGCGCGGCTGAGGTGGTCGGCGTAGAGGACGTGGGTGAGGATGTTCTGGACGACGGAGACGGCGCCGACGATGGCGTTGATCCAGAGGGAGGCCAGGGCGTGCGGCCCGGGATGGGCGACGATGTCGATGATGTTCGCCGTGACGATGGGGAGGATCCAGATCGCGCTCGCCTTGATGACGTAGAGGAGGACGACGAGGAGGACGGGGCGGCGGTCGGGCCAGTAGAGGCGGACGAGGGTTTTCCAGGGATGGCCGCTTTGGAAATCGTTTTCGATGGGGTCGGTGTGCATGAGAACGCCCGGGCTGAAAGACAACCCGGGCGGCTAAGGGCCATTCTATCATGACGGGGCGAAAAGTCCATTCCCCCTCCCGGGAAGGGCGGATTCATCGAGGGCAAGCCATTCCGCTACCCATTAGCGTGCAACGAGTTGTCCCGGGCGCCCCTCCCCGTCTCGATTGTGCGAGGAGGGGGGGTGTTCCGGGGCGGGACCGAGGCACTTACCCAAGGTCCTAAATCTACTCAGGAGGGCACAAAACCATTGGCTAAATCGGTGTGCTCCGTATATAAAACGACCTCGGGAACCCCCCTTTTCTCATCTTATGGAAGGAACCGCCTCCGCCCCCAGTCCCGAGTCCCTCGACTACACCAAGGTCGATCGTCTGCTTGAAAAAATCGAGAAGGAGTTCTCCTTCCTGAAGGCCGGGGAAGACGGGGGGCAGCTTCCGATCCGCGACCAGATCGGAAGAGCACACGTCTGAACTCCA
>CAISZB010000329.1 GCA_903889845.1 uncultured Verrucomicrobium sp.
CATCCCTCGCCTCGCCGTGCGTCCCCTCCTCCTCCTCCTCGCCCTACTCCTCCCCCTCCGGGCCCAGGAACCGGCCACACCGGCGGCGGTAGCGCCTCCTCCCCCCCGCGAGCGCCTCCTCCTCGACACCGGCTGGAAGTTCACCCACGGCGATCCGCCCGACGACGGGGCCGACGCCGTCCTCACCTATCCCGAGGCCCGGCACCTCGCCAAGAACAGCCCCCAGGATCGCGAGGCCGAACGGCGGCTCGCCTCCGACCGGACCGACCTCATTTCCGACAACCTCGGCGGAAAACTCTCCTGGGTCGCCCCCGGCTTCGACGACAGCCGCTGGCAGTCAGTGATCCTCCCCCACGACTGGGCCGTCTCCCTCCCCTTCACCACGCGGGACGACGCCCGCGCGCCGGAAACCGCCGACAAAAACCACGGCCGCAAAGCCCTCCTCTTCCCCTCCCCCGGCCACCCGGGCACCAACACCGGCTGGTACCGCCGCACCTTCCTCCTGCCCGAAACCGACCGGGACCGGGCCATCTGGGTCGAGTTCGACGGCGTCTACCGCAACAGCCTCGTCTGGATCAACGGCCACTGCCTGGGGCGCAACCCCAGCGGCTATATCGGCACCCACTACAACCTCGCCCCCTGGCTCCGCTACGGCGCCGAAGGGGTGAACGTCCTCGTCGTCCGCGCCGACGCCACCCAGGCCGAAGGCTGGTTCTACGAAGGCGCCGGGATCTACCGCCACGCCTGGCTCGTGAAAACCGGCCCCCTCCACATCGCCCACTGGGGCACCTTCGTCTCCGCCACCGTCTCCCAGGGAGGCCGCAGCACCCTCCTCCGGATCGAGACCACCCTCCGCAACGACGGCCCCGCCCCCGCTTCCGGCCTCCTCCGCACCTCCGTCCTCTCCCCCGCCGGAAAACCGTCCGCCGAGGCCCCGGCGGAAAGCGTCTCCCTCCAACCCGGCGAGGAAAAAACCGTCGTCCAGTCGCTCCCTCTCGCCGCCCCCGCCCTCTGGAGCCTCGACTCCCCCTCCCTCTACCGCCTCGCGTCCCGTGTCGAAGTCCCCGCCCCCCCCGCCGCAATGGTCTGCACCGACACCTACGAAACCCCCTTCGGCATCCGCACCCTCGCCTTCGATCCGGAGAAAGGCTTCTTCCTCAACGGCCAACACGTCGAGATCCAGGGCACCGCCAACCACCAGGACCACGCCGGCGTCGGCACCGCCCTCCCCGACCGCCTCCAGGAATGGCGGATCGAGCAGTTGAAAGAACTCGGCTGCAACGCCTACCGCACCGCCCATCATCCCCCCGCGCCCGAACTCCTCGACGCCTGCGACCGCCTCGGCATGCTCGTCCTCGACGAGAACCGCCGCTTCGACGACTCCCCCGAAGTCCTCGACGAGTGCGAGCGCATGGTCCGCCGCGACCGGAACCACCCCTCCGTCATCCTCTGGTCCCTGGGCAACGAAGAGGGCGAACTCCAGGGGGACGAGACCGTCGGCATCCAGGTCTACACCGCCCTGCGCGACCTCGTCCGCCGCCTCGACCCCACCCGCCTCACCACCTTCGCCAACAACGGCCAGAAAGCCATCCCCCACAGCAGCAGCTGGGACCGCAACACCGCCTGGGGCGTCGGCTTCTCCACCCTCGCCGAGGTCATGGGCTTCAACTACTGCAACCTCTTCAACACCGGCCCCACCGCGGAGACCACCCGCCCGAAGGACCCCGACATCTACCACACCGCCTTCCCGAAAATCCCCTGCCTCGGCACCGAGGAAGCCAGCACCCTCACCACCCGCGGCGTCTACGCCCCGGAGAACCCCGCCGAGGCCGCCACCTACACCCTCCCCGAAGCCGTCAACCGGAAGACCCCCTCCCGGGACAAGTGGGCCGAGAAATTCCTCCCCGCCTACGATGCGAAGTACCCCGGCTGGGGCAGCACCGCCGAGGCGTGGTGGAAATACTACCTCGCCCGGCCCTGGCTCGCCGGAGGCTTCGTCTGGACCGGCTTCGACTACCGCGGGGAACCGATGCCCTACGACAGCAACATCGGCTCCCAGTTCGGCCTCCTCGACACCTGCGGCTTCCCCAAAGACATCGCCTGGTACTACAAAGCGTGGTGGAGCAGGAAATCGGTCCTCCACCTCTTCCCCCACTGGAACTGGCCCGGGAAAGAAGGCCAATCCATCCCCGTCTGGGTCGACGCCAACTGCGAGGAAGTCGAACTCCTCCTCAACGGCAAAAGCCTCGGCAAAAAAGCCGTCCCCCAAAACGGCCACCTCGAATGGAGCGTCCCCTACGCCCCCGGCATCCTCAGCGCCAAGGGCTACTACGCCCGGATCGTCCTCTCCGAGACCCGCGTCGAAACCACCGGCGAAGCCATCGCCCTCCGCCTCGTTCCCGATCACGACCGCTCCGACCTCCGCGCCGACGGCGAAGACACCGCCATCGTCCGCGTCGAAGTCATCGACAAGGAAGGCCGCGTCGTCCCCACCGCCGACAACCCCGTCGCCTTCACCCTCGACGAAGGCCGCCTCCTCGGCGTCGGCAACGGCAACCCCGCCTCCCGCGAGCCCGACCAGGGCCCCACCGAGCGGGAGGCCAAGCGTTCCGCCTTCAACGGCCTCGCCCAAATCCTCATCCAGGCCCCCCGGCAGCCCGGACCGATCGTGCTGAAGGCCGAGGCCGAAGGACTGCTTCCCGCGACCCTCACGCTCACGGGAAAGCCGGCGATACCGCGCCCGGCGGTGCCGTAGGGAAAGGGGGACGCGAAGTTATAGGGATGCCCTTCGGGACCGGGTACAATCGCTTACGCTTCCCTGTACAGCTCCATGCCCACCGCGCGTTTGTAGGCTTCTGAGGGGTGCCCCCTCAGCCTCCAGCTAAG
>CAISZB010000330.1 GCA_903889845.1 uncultured Verrucomicrobium sp.
GGAGGACCTTGTCGGGATGTCCTCTGGAGATTTCACCCCCGATAGGGAGACTCTCGCACGCTCCTTCCTCCCGCGTCAGCGCCCCCCACGGCTCCCCGAGGCAGAAACCGTCGATCTGGCCATTGCCCATCGCCTGGACCATCTCGCCGGGGAGGAGATGCTCCCACAACACATCTCGGCGGGGGTCGAGGCCCCCCTCCTCCAGCCACCGGCGCAGCAGGTAATAGTGGGCGGAGAACGGGGAAGCGAAGCCGAAGAGCGGCCTCCCCTTCCCCCTCCGGGAAAGGAACAGGCCCTTCGCAATCTCCTCCTTCAAGACGGCGGCCCCACGGACTCCCTGCTCGACGAGAGACCGGGCCAGGAAAACAGCACTGCCGTGAAGACTCGTCGCCAGCGCCGTGAAAACCGACATCGGGAGGCTCCCCCCCAGGCCCAGCTTCAGGCCGAAGGCCATCCCCACCGGGGCATGCGCCGCGTCGATCTCCTTGTCGGCCATCCGGTGATGGAGCACCTTCCAGTCGTCCTCCCGGATCAGGCAGACGTCGAGGCCGTATTTCTTGAAAAATCCCATCTCCTTCGCCGCGATGACCGGGGCGGCGTCGAGCAGGGGCAGAAACCCGATATGGACCCGCGTTGGAAAGAGAACCCGGGGGGACGTCTTTTTAACCGGCTTGAAACCCATCGGTGCCATGTTGCATGACAAGCAACGTCCATGCCATTTCGCCCCCGCCTCCGGATCGTCACCCGGGTCCAAAGTGGAATTATTTCAATCCACTGCATGAATCAAGTGAATGGATTTCTTCGGTGACATAAACTTCGCACTTCCACTTTTTCCGTTTTCTGCTATGAAATCGCCCATGCATCGGATGATTTCTATCTCGCTGGCAGTGGTTGCCCTGGCTTTGGTCTCCTGTGCCGCCCCGATTACGCAGCGCTCGCAGAAGCTGCAGCAGGGGATGACTCAGGCCCAGGTGAAGCGGCTTTTGGGGAACGACTACGTCGTCAAGGCGACCCGTCCGAACAGTGAGGGGAAAGTCATCGCCCTCTGGGAGTTCATGGACAACGCGGGAAACATCTACGACCTCTATTTCAAGGACGACAGCCTCGTCCAGTGGGGCAACCCCGCCTCGCTGAAGAACATGCCCGACGTCCCCGGCGGCGGCAGCGCCCCCGCAGCCCAGTAATTCGGTTTTTACGCCAAAAAGCCCCGGAAACGGGGCTTTTTCGTTTCCTGAAGGGAAGCGCTACGCCTTCTCTTCCACCGACTCGACGACAACCGCCGTGCCGTAGCAGAGAACTTCCGTGGCCCCCTCCATGATCTCCGTCGCGTCGTAGCGGAGGCCCAGCAGAGCGTTCCCTCCCAGCTCCCGGGCATGGGCCATCGCCTTCCCCAGGGCCTCCTCGCGCGCTTTTTCGCACAGGCTTTCGAGGAGGGTAATGTTTCCTCCGAAGAACATTTGGATCGAAGCGCCGATGTTCCCGAGGGCCGAACGGGATCGGACCACCACCCCGCGCACCACCCCCAGGTTTTCCGTGATCCGATAGCCGGGAAACTCGGTTCCCGTCGTCGTCAGTTCGTGATCCATGCGGCCAACGATAGGTCGAATTCGAGGGATGACAAACCGCTTTTCATCCGTTAGATTGCCGCCCATAAGGGACTTCCACACGAAAGGAATGAGGCAAATGAGACATTCGATCCAAGGGATGGGCAAACAGGGACGGGGATTCGGGGCGAAGTGCGCCTTTCTTGCCCTCGGATGGATAGCCATCACCGGCGGCGCTCTTGCCGCCCCGATCGACGCCATTGCGAAGAAACCCTCCGGTCCCGTCGAATTCGCACCGCCCGGCGGCGATTTCTCCAAGGTCTCCGACGGGCAGAAGATCCCCTCCGGATCGACGATCAAGACCGGCCCCGACGGCTCCGTGATCCTGGTGACAACCCCCGGCACCGGCGTCCGCGTCGAGGAAAACACGACGATCAAGATCGACGACCTCGACTTCGCGAAGACCCAGGACAACATTTCCCGCCGCAAGGCGACCGTCGATGTCCAAACCGGCACCGTCAGCTGCCTGATCGACCACAGCACTCCCGACGTCACCGACTTCGTCGTGAAGACCCCGCAGGGCTCCGCCGCCGCCCGAGGCACCTTCTACGGCGTCTCCGTCGTGAACGGCCAGTCCTTCGTCAAAGTGGCCGAAGGCAAAGTCGGCGTCGCCGCCAAGGAAGGGCCGAAGGACAAAGGCAAGGCGAAGTCCGATAACGGCACCCCCGCCAGCGCCGTCGACAAGGCCAAGGCCGACCAAGCCGCGCCCGTCCCGCAGGGGGATGATCAGACCCCGGCGAAGAAGCCGGTCATTTAAGGGGTCGCGAAGGAATGGGTGCGGCCCGTTGGGGCTGGGCAGAATCGCTGCGCTTCCCTGTACAGCTGGAGGCGA
>CAISZB010000331.1 GCA_903889845.1 uncultured Verrucomicrobium sp.
AGAGAGAAGAAGGCAATGAAGGTCTCCCTGCTCCATCCCCGCGAGTTGGGCTTCCCCGCCCCCGACCAGGCCCAGCAGGACGGCCTCCTGGCCGTGGGCGGCGATCTCTCTGTCCCCCGACTTCTCGAAGCCTACCGCCACGGCATCTTCCCGTGGACGGAAGACCCGGTCACCTGGTGGTCCCCCGATCCCCGCGCTGTCTTCGAGCTCGACACCTTCCACACCCACATCCCCCGCCGCCTGCTGAAGACCTTCCGGCAGGGCCGCTTCCACGTCACGCGGGACGCGGCCTTCCCCGCCGTCATCGCCGGGTGCGCCGAGGCCGCCCCGGGCCGCGAGGAGACGTGGATCACGGAAGGCTTCATCGCCGCCTATACCGCCCTTCACCGGGAGGGCCATGCCCACAGCGTCGAGGTCTGGGAAGGGGAGGCCCTCGTCGGCGGAATCTACGGCGTCGCCCTCGGCGGATTCTTCGCCGGGGAATCGATGTTCCATCGCGTGAGCGACGCCTCGAAGGTCGCCCTCTGTGCCCTCGCCGCCCATCTGCGCGGGGCCGGGTTCACCCTCTTCGACACCCAGGTTGCCACCCCCGTCACCCGCGCCTTCGGCGCCGTCGACATCCCGCGCGGGGAATACCTCCGCCGCCTCGGGGAGGCGATCGCGCTCCCTGTTTCATTCTGATGCAGCGCCGGGAGGCAATCGCTACGCTTCCCTGTACAGCTGGAGCGCCCCCCTTACCATCGACATTCTCCCCCAAGCCGGGCAGAATCATCGGGCTATGTTCCCCTCCGAACCCCTCTACGCCCTGCTGCGGCACGCCTCCTACCAACCCCTCGACCGGAAGGGGCTGGTCCGGAAGCTGAAGGTGCGGGAGGACGATCTTCCCGCCTTCCACGCCCTGCTGGAGGAGGAGGAGCAGGCGGGCCGCCTCGTCGCCGTCCGCAACGGGCTCTACAGCCTCCCCGTACGCCTCGGTCTCGTCGCCGGGCGGATCACGATCAACGAGCGGGGCTTCGGCTTCGTCGTTCCCGAGGACCCCGATCACCCCGACGTCTACGTCGGCGCCGGGGAGACCGGCGTCGCCATGCACCACGACCACGTCCTGGTCCGCCTGAACACGCCCCGTGGCGGAGGCGGCGGACGCCGGGGCGGGAAAGGCCCGGAAAAGCTGAGCGGCGAGGTGATCCGCATCCTGAAGCGGGCGCGGACGCAGCTCGTCGGCACGCTGGAGAAGTCCGAGGCCGCCTTCTACGTCCGGCCCGACGACGCCCGCATCCTCCACGACGTCTGCGTGCCGCCCCCCCGGCAGAAGATCCCCCTGGGCCACAAGGTCGTCGTCCGGCTGAAGGAGTGGACCTCGACCAAGGTCAGCCCCGAGGGGGAGATCATCGAGGTCCTCGGCCCGCCCGACCAGCCCGGCATCGACCTCCTCTCGATCATCCGGAAGTTCGAGCTGCCCGGGGAATTCCCCGACGCCGTCCTCCGCGAGGCCGACCGGATCCCCGACGCGGTCCAGCCCGCCGACCTCCATGGGCGCGAGGACTTCCGCAAGGACTTCGTCCTGACGATCGACCCGGACGACGCGAAGGACTTCGACGACGCCCTCTCCTACCGCCTCCAGCCCGACGGCGTGCTGGAAGTCGCCATCCACATCGCCGACGTCTCCCACTACGTCCGCCCCGGCAGCCCCCTCGACGCCGAGGCCCGCCGCCGCGGGAACAGCGTCTACCTCGTCGACCGCGTCATCCCGATGCTGCCGGAGAAATTGAGCAACGGCCTCTGCTCCCTCCGCCCGAACGTCGATCGGCTGGTGAAGTCGGTCGTCGTCCGGCTGGGGCGGGGCGGGAAGGTCCTCGGCACGCGCTTCGTCTCCGGCGTCATCCACAGCCGCCAGCGCTTCACCTACCAGGAAGCCTACAAGCTCATCCGGAAGCCCGTCGGCCTGATGGGGAAACACCTCTCCATCCTGGGCAACATGGCGATGGACCTGCGCCGCGCCCGCTTCGCCGAGGGGGCGCTGAACCTCGACTTCCCCGAGGTGAAGGTCCGCCTCGACGCGGCGGGGAAGCCGGTCCGTTTGGAAAAGATCGAGAACGACGCCTCCCACCAGCTCATCGAGGAATACATGCTCCTGGCCAACGAACTCGTCGCCAAGGAACTGCGCCGGGCGAACCGCGCCGCCCTCTACCGCGTCCACGAGAACCCGGAACCGGCGCGCCTCGCCGAGTTCCGCGCCCAGGTGCAGACCCTCGGTATCCAGGTCGGCGACCTGACGCTGCGCGGGGAGATCCAGAAGCTCCTCACCCGGATCGCCGGCAGGCCGGAGGAGCCGGTGATCAAGACGAACCTGCTGAAGTCGATGAAGCGGGCCGTCTACTCGGAGAAGCCGCTGGGCCACTTCGGCCTGGCGAAGAAGAACTACAGCCACTTCACCTCCCCGATCCGCCGCTACGCCGACCTTGCCGTCCACCGCGGCCTCTTCACCCCCGGCGGGAAGCCCTCCCCGCTTCCCCCCGGCCTGGCCGACTCCCTCTCCGCGCTGGAGCGGACCGCCGCCGACGCGGAAAAGGAATCGGTCATCCTGAAGAAGCTCGAATACTTCCTGCTCAAGTCGAAGGCCTCGCAAAACTCAGCCAAGGAAGTCTTCCCCGCGCTGGTCCTGGAGGTGCGGAGCGGCGGCCTCCTCGTCGAGTTGCCGGAATTCCTCGTCACCGGCTTCGTCCGGATCTCCGAGATGCAGGGCGACTTCTACGACTACGACGGCGCCCGCCAGGAACTGCGCGGCGAGAAGACCAAGACGAAGGTGCGGACCGGCATGCGGATCGGCGTCCACGTCGTCCAGGTCGACCTCGGCCGCCGCCTCGTCGACTTCGGCACCACGCGCCAGAAGCTGATCCCGACCCCGGCGGCGAAGGGGTAAGGCGCTTTGGCGTTTGCGCGGCTGACCGTCTTCGGCGATAGTTCACCGTTCATGAACAACGGTCCCCTCCTCGCCTTCGCCGCCTACGCCCTGTGGGGGGTCTTCCCCCTCTACTTCCACCTGCTGGGGCGGACGGCGGCGCTGGAGGTCGTCAGCCACCGGATCCTCTGGGCGTGCGGCTTCATGGTCCTCTACCTCGCCCTGCGGGGGAAGCTCGCGCCGGTCGTCCGGGGCCTCACCTCCCGCCTCCTTTTCACCTACGGGGCGGCGGCGCTCCTCATATCGATCAACTGGGGCGTCTTCATCTATGCCGTCGGGACCGGGCGGACCCTCGAATCGAGCCTCGGCTACTTCCTCAGCCCGCTTCTCAACGTCCTCCTGGGGGCCCTCGTCTTCGGGGAGCGGCTGAAGCCGGTCCAGCGCCTTGGCGTCGTCTTGGCGGCGGCGGGGGCGCTCGTCGTCGGCCTCGCCTCGGCGGCCCCGCCGTGGATCGCGCTGGCGCTGGCCGGCTCGTTCGGTCTCTACAGCCTCGTGAAGAAACAGGCCTCCCTTCCTGCCGCCGAGGGGATGGCACTGGAGACGGCCCTCCTCCTCCCCCTGGCCGGGCTGGTCCTCGCCCTGGCCCCGGCGGGAAGCCTCGCCTTCGGGCGGGGAGACCGCGCCCTCGACCTCCTCCTCCTCGGCTCCGGCCCGGTAACCCTCGTCCCGCTCCTCCTCTTCGCCGCCGCCTCGAAGCGGACCTCCCTCTCCACCCTCGGCATGGTCCAATACATCGCCCCCTCCGGGCAGTTCCTCATCGGCTACCTCGCCTTCCGGGAGCCGCTGGGCCCGGGCCGGCTCGGGGGCTTCGCCCTTGTGTGGGCGGGGCTGGCGGTGTACACGTGGGGGATGATGACCTCCCGCGGTGGGGAGAAGGTCAGAGCTGAGGAGGTTGCCGCTCCGGATTGATCTCGGAGAGGAATGACCTATCTTAGAAGGTCATGAGCGGCTTCCTGAACGTCTTCCTCCTCGTCTACGCCGCCCTCTTCCCCATCGTCAACCCGTTGGGGAACGCCCCCATCTTCCTCGACCTCACGCGGCGTTGTTCCCCCGGCGTCCGGCATACCCTGGCGTGGCAGGTGGCGCTGTGGGGCTTCCTCCTCCTGCTCGCCTCCCTCCTCTTCGGCTCCCGCGTCCTCGTCTTCTTCGGCATCACCCTCCCCATCGTCCGCCTCGCGGGCGGCCTCGTCGTCGCCGCCGTCGGATGGAGCATCCTGAATCAGGGCATCGGGCCGGACGACCAGGGCCCCGCCAACGCCATCGACAACGCGAAGGCGGAACAGCAGGCCTTCTACCCCCTCACCATGCCTCTCACCGTCGGCCCCGGCTCCATCGCCACCGCCATCGCCCTGGGCAGCCAGAAGCCCCTCGCGGGCGCGAACCTCCGCCACGTCCTGATCGAGGAAGTCGCGGCGGTCACCGCCCTCGCCGCCATCGCGGCGACCATCTACCTCTCCTGCCGCTTCGCCGACCGGATCGAGACCGTCCTCGGTCCCGGCGGCACCAACGTCCTGGTCCGCCTCTTCGCCTTCGTCCTCCTCTGCGTCGGCGCGCAGATCATGTGGGTGGGTGCGCTGGAGTTGATCGTCCAGGCGCGCGGGCTTTGAGATTTTTCGCCTCTGGTTTGTGAGGCTCCTGTCCCTTGCGGCTCAGGAGGCCGCGGCGGACAGGGAGGGATTTGAACCCCCGTTGACCTTTCGGCCAAAGCGGTTTTCAAGACCGCCGCAATAAACCACTCTGCCACCTGTCCCTTGCGAATTCGCGCGGGCGCACGGCGACGTTATCAGACCGCCCCGGCAGGAGTCGATGCCGGGATGACATTCGCGCGAAGCCTGCTACCTTGGCGCGACCATGCGCCCTCGCTTTCGTCTCCTGGCCCTCGCCTCGGGCCTCTTGCTCTCCGTCGCGGGGGCTCCCGCCCAGACCGCCGACGGGCCGCTGGTCGATTTCCACTCGAACCCTGCGGAGGACTCCGGCTGCGAGGTCGAGGTGATCGAGCAGAAGCGCGACGCGGCCACCTCGACGCTCCAGGTCATCCACGGGAAGGGCTCGCCCCGGGAGACCCTCGTCACGACGACGAAGGGGATCTACACCATCGCGAAGGCCCGCCACGCGGCCTACTTCATCACCCTCAAGGAGAAGATGCGCCCCGACGGGACCTGGGAACTCGTCGCCGGTTTCCCGGCCGATGATCATCCCGATCTGAAGACCGCCTTTGGTCAGCCGTACAGCGAGACGAATATCTTCGGTAAAAAGAGGGTCTGCTTTTCCGTCGCGGAATGCGCTTCGCTTTTCGAGAAGGCCCCGAGCCAGGCCCCCGCCGACCCGCCGCTGCCAACCTCCTCGACGGGGACGCCGTAGAGCGTTTCGGCAGCTTCCGGTAGCCCCCGACTTCCCGATGCGGAACGGGGAAAAGCCTCCCTCCGCTTCCAAATCATCGACCAGTAGGTCGAGCTGGCGGGCTTCCTGGGAAAAGAAGGCGCCTACCCGCCCTCGTTCCGCCGGACGAAGGGCTTCCGGTGGCGGGGGAGTTCGCGGCTGGCCACGATCTCGTAGCGGGGGCCGCCCAGGAGGGCGCGGAGGCCGTCCATGAAGGCGGCGCGGGGGGCGACGGTGAAGAGGTCGCTCGGCTCCAGGACGGTGGTGCGGCGGCTCCCGTTCTCCCCCCGGGTGCAGCGGAAGTAGAGGCGGGCGGGGCCGGGGTGGTCGAGGATGAGCTGGTGGAGGGCGTCCCACTTCACGAGGTCCCAGGCGTCGAGGTCGATGTCGAGGGTGAGGCCGCGCAGGAGTTTGCTCTCCGCCTCGTCGAGGAGGTAGTAGTCCTGGGCGCGGAGGCTGGCGTTCTCCCCGCGGAAGGTGACGTTGGCGGTGAGGACGACGAGGTCCTTCGCGGCGGGGGGCTTCTCCATTTTCTCGTACATGCCGCCGAAGAGCATGAACTCGACGGTCCCGGTCTGGTCCTCGAAGGTGACGAGGGGGAGGTTGTTGCCGGTCTTCTTGCTCAGCTTCACCTCGAATTTCTTGATCATCCCGGCGAGGCGGACGGGGGTCCCCTCCGGCAGCTCGGCGAGCTTCGAGACGGTCGTGGTCTGGAAGGGGCGGAGGCGGGAGAGGTGCCGGTCGAGGGGGTGGCCGGAGAAGTAGAAGCCGAGGAGTTCGTTCTCGTAGCCGAGGAGGGTGTCGGAGTCCCAGTCGGGCTGCTCGGCGACGCCGCGCCCGGCGGAGGCGGCGTCGAGGGCGGGGGCCTCGTCGAGCATGTCGAGGAGGGAGATCTGGCCGCTGGCCTTCTCCTTCGCGGTGCTGGAGGCGGCGCCGAGCGCGCCGTCGAGGCCGGCCTCGATGGTGGGGCGGTTCTTGCCGAAGGCGTCGAGGGCGCCGACGCGGATGAGGCTTTCCATCAGCCGCTTGTTGAGGAGGTGGGGATCGACGCGGAGGCAGAGGTCGTTGAGGTCAGCGAAGGGGCCGCCCTTTTCCCGCGCGGCGACGATCTGGTCGATGGCGCCGGAGCCGACGTTCTTCACGCCCGCCATGCCGTAGCGGATCGCCTTCTTTTTCTGCCCTTCGGGGATTTCGACGGTGAAGGGGCCGAAGCTCTTGTTGATGTCGGGCGGGAGGACGGCGATGCCCATGACCTTGGCCTCGGCGACGAACTCGGCGATCTTCTCGTTCTTCCCGATTTCGTTCGACATGAGGGCGGAGAGGAACTCGACGGGGTAGTTCGCCTTCAGCCACGCGGTCTGGTAGGCGAGGACGCCGTAGCAGGCGGCGTGGGCCTTGTTGAAGCCGTACCCGGCGAATTTTTCGAGGGTGTCGAAGAGGGGGTTGGCCTCGGCCTCGGGCGGTTTCCCAATGGCCGGAGATGACCAGGATCGCCTTGGGCCGGACGGGCAGGTTGTCGGCGAGGCCGCGCAGGTAGGCTTCCATCCTGTCCCACAGGTGCGGCGCGGCGGCCGGCGGGTCCATGAAGAAGCAGGGACCGCCCCCGTGGGGAATGAACACGGTCGGCAGTCGGTCCTTCGTCGCCATGGGG
>CAISZB010000332.1 GCA_903889845.1 uncultured Verrucomicrobium sp.
ACACCCGGGAAGGGGCGTAGACCCCCGGCCCGAAGGGTTGCTTCTAAAAGGTTCTCCCTCCGCGTTGCTCGCTCCTTATGTGTCGCAACGGACACACCGCGTCGCTCTCGCCTTGATGGAGAACCTTTTAGAAGCAACGCGGTCAGCTCAAAGTGCATAACAGGCTCTAGGAACGGATCAGCCTAAGGAGGACCATGATGACCGCGATCACAAGCAGGATATGGATGAAAGAGCCCAGCGTGTAGCCCGTGACGATACCGAGCAGCCACAGCACGACCAGGACAACCGCAATCGTATACAACATAAGTTTGGTTTTTTCGTTAAGGTTCGGGTGATTCTAGAAACTCTTGGGATCGTGCCGAAGGATGCGGTTCGCCGCCCGAGGGAGACGGGGATATTCCTCCACCTCTTCCAGCACGACGAGGACACCCTGGATCGGCAGCTTCACCGCCTTGCGGACGGCATGGATCGCGCCGGGACCGGCTTGGCCCGCGGCCTTCATCGCCCCGTCGGCCGCCGCCGCGGCGGCGGCTTCGGCGCGGAGCTCGAACAACGTCGCCCCCTTGATCGCCCCTTCGATGAGGCCGGTGACGGCGACCTCCACGTCGCCGCCGATCCTGGCCGTGTCCCGGATCGCCACGTGGGCCGTATGGCGGATCGTCTCCAGGGCTTCCTCCCCGGCCTTCCGGCTCCCCCGCAGCACCCCGATCATGATCCCCTGCGAGGCGTGATTCAGGTCGGCGCCGACGTGCGCGGCCCCGTGGATCACCCCGCTCACCACGCAGGAAATCGAATGGGTGATCGCCGCGCTCTCGTCGCCCGCGTCCTCGATCAGCTTCGCCAGGATGTCCGTGACCGTGTCGACCGTCGCCCCGGCCACATTCCCCGTCTTCCGGATCGTCTGCACGATCCGCCCCTTCACGGTTTTGACGATCAGGGGCTTCTTGATTTTGGTATTCATGGGCTTCGTTAATTATTGGAGGCCGCAGCCACCTCGACCGTCATGTTGTTGACCACCCCCAGGACCCCGCTGATATCGGTGACCAGCTTCGTGACCAGGCTCTTTTCGGCGGCGTTCTTCGCCGTACCGGACAGCGTCACCTGGCCGTTGAGCGTCTCGACCTTCGTCTTCAGCACACTGGTCGAGTAATGGGACAGAAGGGAAACCTTGACCTGCGCCGTGATGGAGGCGTCGTCGATCTTTGCGCCGAGCGTCTGGACCGGCTTGGCCGCTTCCGGCACCACCGTCATTTCATTCTGCACCCCCCGGATGCCCTCCACGTCCTTGGCGTATTCCCCCGTCAGTTCCTTCTGGGCCAGGCTGGAGGCCTCGCCGCGCAGGCGGACGACTCCGTCCAGCACGGAGACCTCCGTGCCGAAGGCCTTCACGTTCTGGTGGAACAGCAGCGCGTCACTCACCTTCAGCGCCAGCCACGCATCCGATTTCAGCACCGGACCTCCGCTCCGGATCGTCAGCTGATTGTCGACGCCGACGACGCCGGGCAGCGCCCCCACCGTCGCCTCGGCCAGGATCTTATGGGATTCCTGGGAAACCGTCCCGGTCAGGGTCACCATCCCGTTCTGCGACGCGGTTTGCACTGCGTCGTCCTTGAGGTAGGTTTTAAAGACATAAGACTGCTTGGCGGAAGCCTCGATTCGGTCATCCGTTTCCGAGGCGCGGAGAGAGGAGCCCGCCAGGAGAAGCAGGCCGGTGACGGCCAGGAGCGGGAATCGGAGGGAAGCGTGGAGAGAGCGGAAGGTCATTTTCATGGGCGTTTCTTTCAGTGGGGGCGTGGGTCGATTTTTCAAATACGCCCCCACGATGCCGCGCCGGCCCCGCCGCCGCCATGGGGTCTAACCCTACTCCGCCCGGGTTGCCCTACCTCTTCCCGTTCATTCCGCCCATGGGGTGAAGACCCCATAGTCAGAATGACGCACCTTCCCGAGGGTGGAAGCCAGATGGACCTGACCCGCTTGAACGAGACGCTGCGACGGCGCACGGCGAAACTGGCCGCCACGGAACGCCGCCTCCGTCGGGACATCGCGCAACGCAAGCACTCGGCCGCCTCCCTCAAACGCAAGGAACCCCAGCGGGCCCAGATGCTGAAGGAATCCTTGCAACTGCAGGCGGGATTGCGGACACTGGCCCGTCGGGTATTGGCCGTACAGGAGGAGGAGCGTACGACCCTCAGCCGGGAACTCCAGGACGAGGTCGTCCAGACGCTCGTGGGGATTCACGTCCGGCTGCTCCTCTTGAAAAAGGAATCTTGGAGCAGCACCCAGGATCTTCAGAACGAAATCACCGGCACGCAGCACCTGGTCTCCAAATCGGCCCGGTTGATTCGCCGGGTCGCGCACAAGCTCAAGGTTCAATGAAAGCCAAATTTTCCACCACGCTTGCCCTGACCCGGAAATCGCTCCGCGACGCGCGCGCCGCCACGATCCGGCTGAAACAACTCATCGAGGCATTGAGCCGCCGCACGCTTGCCCTGACGGCCTCGAACCTGAAACTGCGCCGGGAAGTCGTCCAGCGCAAGGCGGCGGAAGACGCCCTCAGACAGAGCGAACTCCATTACACGCGCCTGCTGAAGCACTCCGACCGCCAGCAGAAGCAATTGCGCCACCTCTCCCGTCAGATCCTCTCGGCCCAGGAAGAGGAGCGCAAAGAGATCAGCCGCGAGCTGCACGACGTGATCGCCCAGACCCTGACCGGCATCAACCTCCGACTGGGGATGCTCAAAAAGCAATCCACCCTCAACACCAAGGGCCTGGACCGGAACATCGCCCTCACGCAAAAACTCGTCGAAAAAGCGGTCAACATCGTCCACCAATTCGCCCGCGAACTGCGTCCGGCGGTCCTCGACGACCTTGGATTGATCCCGGCCCTCCACTCCTTCATGAAGAGCTTCAGCGAACGAACGGGCATCCTCACTCACCTCAGCGCCTTCGCCGGGGTGGAAGCGCTCGACACCCCCCGGCGCACGGTTCTCTACCGCGTCGCGCAGGAGTCCCTGACCAACGTGGCCCGCCACGCCCACGCTAGCCAGGTCAAGACGACCCTTCGGAAACTGCCGAACGGACGCCTCTGCATGAAAATCCACGACAACGGCAAGGCCTTCGATATCTCGCACGTTCCTCCGCCCCGGGGCCGGAAGCATCTGGGCTTGCTGGGCATGCGCGAGCGCGTCGAGATGGTCGGCGGCCACTTCGACATCGTGTCGGCACCGGGCAAAGGGACCACCGTCATCGCGCAGATCCCCTTCGGCAAAGCCGCGCGGAAAAAATCGCCGATATCCGCCTCCGCGGCCACCGCCGCGACCTCTTCCATGCCCGCCTCCGCGGCCACCGCCGCGACCTCTTCCATGCCCGCCTCCGTGGCCACCGCCGCGACCGTCGTCGTCGACCTATCCAAGCCGCCCCAACCCGATTCACCGGAAAAACTATGAAACGAATCACCGTCCTGTTAGCCGAAGACCACGGCATCGTCCGCGAGGGCTTCCGCAAGATGCTCGAACTCGAAGCCGACCTGGAAATCGTCGGGGAGGCGCAGGACGGGCGCAAGGCCACCGTCCTCGCCCGGAAACTCCGCCCCGACGTCATCCTCATGGACATCGCCATGCCCCTGCTCAACGGCCTGGAGGCGACCCGCCAGGTGCTGAAGGACCTGCCCCGGACCCGCGTCCTCATCCTCTCCGCGCACAGCGACGACGCCTACGTCCAGAACGCCATCGCCTCCGGCGCCGCGGGCTTCCTCCTGAAGCAGACCTCCGCCAACGACGTCTGCAAGGCGATCCGGGAAGTCTCCGCCGGGAAGGCCTTTTTCAGCCCCGCCATCGCAGGGCGCTTCAACCCCCTCCAAAAAGTCCTCCACAACCACCTGGGACAACCCAACCGGCAAATGGCCGAACTCACCTCGCGCGAGCGGGAAGTCCTCCAACTGATCGCCGAGGGCAAGGCGAACAAGGAGACCGCGGCCGAACTCGGCATCGGCATCAAGACCGTCGAGAAACACCGGGGACACCTGATGGAGAAGCTCCGCATCCACGACACCGCCGGCCTCACCCGCTACGCCATCGGCGCCGGCATCATCGAGAGCAGCGTCCAGCCGACCATTCTTTAGCGGCGGCTCACGAATCCCGCAGGAGGCGGAGTTCGATTTGCAGCCGCTCGATCTCCCGCCACAGCCCGCAGATCAGGCGCGACGTCCGGCGGTTCACCCCGTGATGGCGGCGGTAGCGTTCGAAGCGGCGCAGTTCGTAAAGCGCGTTGTCGTCGAAGACCGGCTCCGCCTCCGGCCTCGCATACCCCTCGCCGAAGAGGCCCAGGCGGCAATAATGCCGGAGCATCTCCGGATGGACGCCCCCCAGCAGGGCGGCCGTCTCCAGGGAATAGGCCGATGGGCCCCCCTCGCGGACCCAGATCATCATCATCGGTTGGTCCGGGGACTGAAGCTCGGCCTCGGCCTTTCGATCGTACAGCAATGTTTTATTCATAATGGATCCCCTCGCTTCGGGAGCGTGAGAGAAGGCCATTGTAAACGAAGGGGCCCCCACGCGGGCTATGGGGTCTTCACCCCATGGCACCGGAGGAGGGTTCCCTTACCCTCAATATCGAGGAAAACCGGCACCTCCGGCCTTTCCCCTTTTTCCTGTCAGGGAGGCCCTTTGATTTCAAAACTCAGCACACTCACCCTCTCCCTCCTGCGGGAACTCGGCGGCCTCGTCTGGATGATGCGGGAAACCGTTTCGGAAATCGGGGAACGGACAGCCCTCCACCGCGCCCCGTTCCGCCGCGTCGATTTCTTCTGCGAGAGCCAACGCGTCGGCGTGGGCTCGATCCCGATGATCGTCCTCCTGTCGGTCTTCGTCGGACTCACCATGGCCCTCCTCACCGGGTACCAGCTCCAATTCTTCGGCCTCGTCACCCTCGTCCCGGCGGTCGCCTCCGTCTCCTTCATCCGGGAGATGGGGCCCCTCTTCACCGGCATCGTCCTGGCCTCGCGCGTCGGCGCCGCCTACACGGCCGAACTCGGGGCCATGACCGCCGGCGGGGAAGTGAACGCCATCGAGGGCATGGGCATCGGCGCGCTCCGCTACCTCGTCGCCCCCCGGATGCTCGCCATCTTCTGCCTGACCCCCTGCCTGACCGTCATCTCCGTCGTCTCCGGCATCTGCGGCGCCGCCTTCATCTCCAGCCTGATGCTCCAGATCAGCTACGGCTACTTCTACAACCAGGTCGTGACGAACCTGCTGGTGAAGGACATGACGGCCGGAATCGTGAAAAGCTTCCTCTTCGGCGCCATCATCGGCCTGGTCGCCTGCTACAAGGGCCTGGCCGTGCGCGGCGGAGCCGCCGGCGTCGGCGCCGCGACGACGTCCAGCGTCGTCACAGCCATCACCGTCGTCATCGCCTGCGATTCCTTCTGCAACATTTTCATCGTCACCTTTTTCCCATGAGCGCCCCCTCCGACAACAGGGTCGAGTTCCGCGGAGTGAAGCTGAAATTCGGGGACAAGGTCGTCCTCGACGGCGTCGACTTCTCCGTCGCGGCCCAGGAAGTCCTGGTCATCCTGGGACTCAGCGGCGGCGGCAAAAGCACGCTCCTGAACATCCTCCTGGGACTATTGAAGCCCGATGCCGGGGCCGTCCTGTTCAAGGGGGAGGACATGACGACCCTCCCTCGCCCCCAGCTGAACCGGGCCCGGACCCGCATGGGCATGGTCTACCAGACCGCGGCCCTCCTCAGCTCCATGACCGTGCGGGAGAACATCGCGCTGCCCCTGCGGGAACTCACCGAAAAAAACGCCGGGGAAATCGCCGATATCGTCGACCAAAAGCTCGCCCTCGTCGACCTCGCCGAGGCCGGGGACAAGCTCCCCTCCGAGTTGAGCGGCGGCATGCAGAAACGGGCCGGCCTGGCCCGCGCCCTGGCCCTGGACCCGGAATTGGTCCTCTTCGACGAGCCCTCCGCCGGCCTCGACCCCATCAACGGCAAACTCATCGACGACCTCATCATCCGCCTGCGCGAACGCCAGCAGGTCACCTCCATCGTCGTCACCCACGAGATGGACAGCGCCTTCGCCGTGGCCACGCGCATGGCCTTCCTCCACGAGGGGAAAATCATCCTCGACGCGGCGCCGGACGCCTTTTTGACATCCGACATCCCCATCGTCCGCAAATTCCTCTCCGTCTACTCCAACCGCGAAGCCCACAGGGCCTAACCCATGCAAATCCACAAAAACGAAATCACCACGGGCCTCCTGGTCCTGGTCACCTTCGGCATCCTGGTCGCCGCCCTGGTCGTCATCGGCATGCCCGGCGTCCTCCACGCGACCCGCACCTACCGGATCTACTACGACAACGCCGACGGCATCCGCCCCGGCGCCCCCGTCCTCCTGGCGGGCCGGGAGATCGGCAAGGTCACCCACCTCAGCTCCCCCATCCCCTGGGACAAGCGCCCGGTCGGGCACCCCGACTACGAGGTCTCCATCGACGTCCGGGTCTCCAAGACCGCCAACATCTATCGCAATGTGACCGTCCATCTCACGCAACAGGGACTGATGGGGCAGCAGGTCATCGACTTCGTCCACGGGGACGAACGCACCGGATTGGCCGAAGACCGGACGGAATTCGTCGGAGAACGGATCCCCGACATGTCCGAGTCGGTCTCCGACAACATCAAGCGCCTCACCGGCCCCGACTCCGACCTCGCCCTCACCATCAAAAGCGTGAGGACCTTCATGGAGACCCTCAACGGCTCGAAGATCCCCCAGGTGATCTCCAACGCCGAGCAACTCACCGACACCCTCAAGCGCCAGCCCTGGCGCCTCGTTTGGCCCAGCACCAAAGCCTATCCCGACGACACCCCCGCCCCGCCCCAACCCCCCAGAAAGGCCGACCTCCGCCGGTAGGGTTAGGTCTACGCATCAAATCTAATATCCGATCCCTTCGAGCAAGCCTTCCTTCAAGGTGCCTCCTCCCAAGCGGGTTAGAAGAAGCGGACATCCTCTATCCGAAGCGAGCGGCATCCCTTCGGTCGCACCTGTAGGCCAGTTCTGTTGCATCTGAGCAGGGAGGCTTGGAGGGCGGCACGTCCTCCATTCGTTCAAACGCGCGGATCGCCTCCACCTCTACAGGGAAGCGAAGCGATTGTATCCAGTCCCGAAGGGCCGTACCCATAACTTCGCGATCCCCCCGTTTCCCGCCAGCGAAGCGAAGCGCCCCCCCCTCGCTCTATCCCACATCAACACCATTTGATGCGTATGCCCTGCGGTAGGGTTAGACCCCATGGTGCTTCTCCCCCCCGCGCCTTAGCCTGAAGTCATTATGTTAGGAACCATTCTTCTCGTCGTCCTCGTCCTCATGCTTCTCGGCGCCCTCCCCAACTGGCCCCACAGCCGGAATTGGGGCTATTACCCGAGCGGCGGCCTGGGAATCGTCGTGGTCATCCTGATCATCCTCCTGCTGCTCGGCAGAATCTAGCGGCACGCCGCCCCCCTCATCCCCACCAACACCCACAAAACCCTCCCATGACCACCCCGCACACCGCCCCCGAAGAAGAAGCCAAAATGTACAAGACCGAGAACGACATCGCCCTCGATCGTCGCGCCGATCTGGGCGCTCTCCTGAACCGCCGCCTGGCCGACGCCATCGATCTCCAGCTTCAGATGAAGCAGGCGCATTGGAACGTGAAGGGCCCCAACTTCATCGGCCTGCACGAACTCTTCGACAAGATCCACGAGGCCGTCGAAGACTACGTCGACCTCATCGCCGAGCGCGTCGTCCAGCTCGGCGGCATCGCCGAGGGCACCGTCCGCGTCTCCGCCTCCCACTCCCAGCTTGATGAATACCCGCTCTCCATCGCCGAGGGCACGGAACATGTCTCCTACGTCGCCGCAGCCCTCTCCGACTTCGGCTACGAAGTCCGCAACGCCATCAACGAGGCGACCGACATGGACGACGCCGACACCGCCGACCTCTTCACCGAGATTTCGCGCGGCATCGACAAATGGCTCTGGTTCGTCGAGGCCCACGCCCAGGCGGCCAAATAGGAAATTCATGAACCGTCCCGTCCCGATCCCCATTCCGTCGGCTGAACGTACCGATGGGATCCCCTTCCCCTACGGGAACAGCAATCCCCTCAACAAAGGCGTCCTGACCGAGAACGCCGCCGGCATCGGCCCGGTGACCCCGGAGATGATCGCGGCCCGCGGGCGCGAATTGGCCTTCATCGCGGGTCACCACCCCGGCCAGGGCGACTACGATCAGGCCCAGCGCGAACTGACGGGCGAACCCGACCTCGACCGGCAGGAAACCCTTCTGGAGGCCATCCCCGACTCGAACCCCCGGGAAGCCATGCCCGACTCCGACGGCCATCGCACCCTGGAATCGGCCAGCGAGGACGAGGACGACGAAGGCCATAGCGCCAGCGCCCAGCTCGTCGAAGAAGGCATGAAGGAAGCCGAGCACGACCAAAGACTCCGCTCCGCCGAAGCGGACAACCTGCGGGACCGGAGCGAAGGCTAGGAACCGAAGCAGCGTCTCCCTCTTCCAATAGGAG
>CAISZB010000333.1 GCA_903889845.1 uncultured Verrucomicrobium sp.
GATTTCTTTTTATCCCCTACCGGGGGTGTCGGCCTCACGGCCTCAACCCCCGGCTAATAGCTGGCATCCCTCCGGGATGCTTTTGCGTCAACGTGAGGTAAAAATGCTCTAGTTCTGTTACATCAGAGCAGGGACTGCCTGCGCGATAGCGCAATCCACCCCAAAGGGGAAACAAACTGGCAGGGGCGGGAGCCACCCTTGGGAGGAATCACCATGGGGGGAAGATTCTCCCCACACTTAGCACAGGGCCAGGAAGCAACCGCCTCCCTACCTATTCTTCCTCACTCCGTCTCGGAAAAGTAATATTCAACTTCTCCGTCCGACGCATCGTAGATCATTACAATCGCCCCTGCCTTCATCACCTCATCGGTAGTGGCCCACATCTCACGACCTCCCTTACCCAGAGTCACCGTTTTCTCAATCGGGAAACGGTAGCGCATTGCCCATTGGATGTACCCATCCCACCCTCGGGCATAATCGTGGAACAACCTCCCGTTCGAAACCGGCTTGAGCGAACGAGGCCGTATTCGATCAAAGGTTTCTCGACTCGCATGAAATTGGAGGACGACATGCGTTATTCCAAGGAAAGTATTGTCACGGAGGCTCCGGATGTCCGAGACATCTTTACTTGGCCAGACATCAAACTCGCATTTGTAAGCCCAATCCGGCTTGAAGTCAGCTACGAGTTGCTCCACTGAGCCCCGCCCAAGCACAAGAAATTCATAAGCATGGGATATCAGTAAAAGAGCCAAGACCGTCCGCGGAAGCCATGCCACCTTTCCCTTAAGCCACTTCTTTAAACCGTAGTGTAACGCCAAAATAGCAAGCCAAGGCGCGACCAGAAAAGAATCGACGATGAGCCAGAGAATTAATCCCCAATCCATTGCCACAGAGACAGCAAAAACCATCAGCCCGACGAAACCCAAGCTGGTCAGCCATCTCCACAGTACCGCTTTTTTCGAACCATCACCTACTCCGACGTAAATCAAGAGCGTCGCGCCAAAGAAGAATCCCAAGAAAATCAAATTGGCTATTCCCCCCAAGTCACAGTCCACCGCAGGCTGAACTTGCGGCCACGTCGCATGAATCCTTTCATAAAGGTCCATTCCTCAAGCTAATCCCCAATATTGGCTCAGTCAGGCCCCAAATTTCCAAATCGCCGCTTTCCTTATCTTTCCAACCGCCTCCTCTTCCCCCAAACTCCGGGCAACGCATGTCCTCTCCCGCCGATTTCCCCTACGACGGTCCCCGCGCCGCTTTTGCCAGCCTCACCGGCAGCCCGCTCTGGTCGCTCCCCATCGACGCCGTCGTCGCCGCCTTCGTGGCGCGGGGGTGGACGCACCGGGGCGGGAAGCGGGTGCCGACCCCCTACGGCCTCGGCCCGGAGGTCCACGCCTTCGACATCCCCCAGGCCGACGGCTCTCTTCGTCCCTTCATCTGGATTCCTTCCTACGGGGACATCCTGGGGGAGGAAACCCAGTCGGCCACCACGCTGCGGCGCGTCTTCTGGATCTTGTGGAAGGCGGGCGTCGAGGCCGCGATCGTCGGCGGAAACTCGGGCGTCTGCGACCCGCGCCCCCATTCCGATCCCGCCTCGATCCAGCCCGGCGACCTCGTCCTGCCGTGGAGTTACCGGACCCACCAGGAACACCGCGGTCTGCCCGGCACCCCCTACGCCGCCCCGTGGCCCCGGCACAACCTCTTCCTCGACGCCCCCTTCTGCCCCGCCCTCGCCGCGCAACTCCTCCCCCTCGCGCAGGCCTACGAGGCGAAGGGGACCCTCCGCAAGGTCCACACCCCGGAGACCGTCCGCGCCGCCCTCGTTCAGGTCGAAACCGTGACCTTCGAGACCGACTTCGACGTCCTCATGTGGCGCGCGATCAATAAAACGATCTCCGACATGGAACCGGGGAAGCCTCCCGTCGCCACCCTCCACGGCGATTGCCTCAACCCGCTCCTGGCCCGGTTCCTGGGCATCCACCTCCTCTACTACCACCTCGTCTGCAACTACGCCCAGGGCCTCGGCACCGGGGAGATCCACGAGACCCTCACCGGCCTCTTCCTCGACGCCTACCCCGCCATGACGATCGACATTGAGGGGAAGCTGGCCGAGACCCTGACCCTCCCGCACGACGACCCCGCCTGCCGCTGCCGGGCCAGCCTCATGGAAAACCCGCCCGTCTTCGCCGAGGCGATGAGCGGCTGCCGCTAGCCGTTAGCCGGAAAAGACCATCGGGGTGCAAGGACGCAACAACCCATGACCGAAGCCGATCTCCTCATCCGGGGCGGGTACGTCGCCCTCCCGGGGAAGATGGCCCGCGTCGACCTCGTCGTGGCCGGCGGAAAGATCGCGGCCCTCGCTCCCGGTCTGGAACTACCCCCCTCCGCCGTCCACGCCGTCCTCGAAGCCTCCGGCCTCCTCATCCTTCCCGGCGCCATCGACGCCGCCGTCCGCTTCCTCCCCGCGACGGTCGAGACCCGGATCACTCCCACCAGCATCGGGGCCGCCTTCGCCGCCGGGGGCGGCACCCTCTACGCCGACCTCCCCGGCGGGCGCAACCTCCCCGTCTTCGATCCCGAGGGGTTCGAGCGGAAGAAGGCCTTCCTCCTCGCCCACTCCCGGACCGACTTCGCCCTGTGGGCCGGGATCAGCGGCAGCACCGCGCACCTGAAGCAGATGGAGGCGCTGCGCGACCTCGGCATCGTCGGCTTCCACGCCGTCCTCGCCCCGGCGGAGCGGGACGGCCTGCCCCCCGTCGCCGCCCGCCTCCTCCTGAAGGCGATGAAGATGGCCGCCCGCCTCGGCCTCCCCGTCCACCTCCATCCCGAGGCGGGCGTGCCGGAGTTGCCCCAATCAGGATCAGGAGGCCCCCGCGCCGCCTTCCTCCTCTGCCGTCCGGAGAAGGCCGAGACCGAGGCCGTCCGGATCGCCCTCGACCTCGCCGGGGAGGCCGGATGCGCCCTCTTCCTCTCCCCCCTCACCCTCCCGGCCTCCCTCGCCCTCGTCGAGGAGGCCCGGAAAAAGCATCCCGCCCCCGTCGTCGTCACCGGCGCCGCCGCCCACCACCTCCTCTTCTCCGAGGAAGACGGCGCCGCCGCCGAGGCCGCGGCCCTAAAAAAAGAGAAAGAAAAAGCGCCCCCCCCCGGCCTCCTCCGAGGCCGCCCCCTCCCTCCGCTCCGGCCCGAGGCCGTCCGCGCCGCCTTCCTCGCCGCCGCCGTCGCGGGCCGGATCGACCTCCTCGGCTCCGGCCACGCGGAGGCCCACGGCATGCAGACGGCCCAGAACGCCTTCCCCGCCCTCCTCACCCGCTCCGACCTCGCGCCGGAGACCGGCGACGGGCGCGCCCGCCTCGCCGACCGCTTCGGCACCGCCGCCGCCGCCCTCCTGGGCCCCGGCATCGCCGCCCGGAAGGGGAGCATCGCCCCGGGCCGCGATGCCGACCTCCTCTTCCTCGACCTCGACGAGGCCTACCGCGTCGATCCCGCCGGACTCCTTTACGAAACGCACACTCCCATCGGCCCCAGCCTCTACGCCGGGCAGATCCAGGGCGGGCGGATCGTCCGCGTCCTCCAGCGGGGCCGCACCCTTTTCAGCAACGGCCGCATGGCGAAGATTGTCAAAGGCCGCGAAGTCTGCTTCATTCCTCGGCAAGAGAGTTAGGTTTCTCCCACGCCTTCATGCCACCGCTCCTAGGACACACCCGCACCCGCGTCACGGCCCGCCACGCGCTCATCACCCAGGACACCCTCAACTACCTCCCCACCGTCGGCCTGACGAAGGCGCGGATCGCCACCCTCGTCTCCTCCGGCCTCGGCGCACGGTTCTTCTCCGGCCTCCTCCTCTTCGACGCCGACGGCGCGGCCACCCTTTCGGAGGGGCCGACGGAGACCTTCCTCTACGTCCTCGCCGGCGGCTGCACCGTCGATGCCGGTCCGGCGCAGGTGAAGCGGATCGCCCCCGGCGGCTACCTCTTCATCCCGGCCCAGCACGGCTGCACCCTCTCCGGGGCGGAGAAGGAGACGCAGATCCTCCTCGTCCAGAAAACCTACCGCCCCCTCCCCGACGTCGCCCCGCCCCGGATGATCGTGGGACGCGGCGGCCAGATCCAGCCCCAGCCCTACCAGGGCGATCCCGACACCCGCATCCAGCCCTTCCTTCCCGACGAGCAGGGGTTCGACATGTCCGTGGCCCTCTTCACCTTCCAGCCCGGCGCCAGCTTCCCCGGCGCGGGCGTCCACGGCGCGGAGCACGGCCTCTTCTTCCTGCAGGGGCAGGGCATCTGCCGCCTCGACGACTCGTGGTATCCCGTGAAGGACGGCGACTCCGTCTGGGCCGCACCGCTTTGCCCCCAATGGTTCGTCGCCACCGGGAAGACCCCCGCCCAGTTCCTCCTCTTCCGGGAGACGAACCGGCTGGCGGAAGTGCTGTAGCCCCCTTCGCAAAAAAAAGAGCCCGCCCACCGGTAACCAACCGGCGGACGGGCCTTACTACTCTGGACTATTTGACTCTTTCCCCACCCGGGGAAAGGCTGGATCGCTCTCGCGAAATCATTGCTGATGGAACGCCCCGGACCGCGCCGCCCCCTGGCGGGCGGGGAGGCGGACGGGAGCCGCGGCGCGGCGATGCGTGTGCATCGGGATCGCGTCGTCATGGGCGGGGGACGAGGCCTGGCCCTGCTCCCCGCTCCCGCCGACCAACCGGGCGAGGACGCCGACGGCGTGGCGCAGCTCGTTCGCCTGGGCGTTGAGTTCCTCGGAGGCGCTGGCGCTTTCCTCGGCCCCGGCGGCGTTGCTCTGCGTCAGCTTGTCCATCTCGGAGACCGCCGTGCTGATCTGGTCGAGGCCGGAGGTCTGCTCCTTCGAGGCCGTCGCGATGGTGCCGACGAGGCCGTCGACTTACCGCACCTTCCCGACGATCCGTTCCAGGCTCTCCTTCACCGTCCGGCTCTTCGACGCGATCTCGGAGATCCGGGAGGAAACCCGGCCGTTCACCTCGACGCCGCGCTCGCTGCGGGCGACGGAGGCCTCGATCATGTGGGCCGTCTCCTTCGCCGCCTGGGCGCTGCGCTGGGCGAGGTTCCGCACCTCCTCCGCGACGACCGCGAACCCGGCCCCGGCTTCCCCGGCGCGGGCCGCTTCCACCGCCGCATTTAGGGCCAGGATGTTCGTCTGGAAGGCGATCTCGTCGATGGTCTTGATGATCTTCGAGACATCGTTGCTGGAGGCGCGGATGTCGGCGATCGCCTGGCCCATCTCGACGCTGGCCTCCTCGATGGCGACGGTGGCCTGCTGCATCTCGGCCGTCTTCGCGGCCCCGTCCTCGGCGGCGGCGCGGGTCTCCGCGGAAAGGGCCTGGGCCTGGGCGGCGCTCTCCGCATTGCGCTTCGTCATGCTGCCGACTTCCTCCAGGGAGGCACTCGTCTCCTCCAGGGAGGCGGCCTGCTCGCTGGCTCCCTCGGCCAGGTTCTGGCTGGAGGAGGAAACCTGCTGCGCGGCGGACGAGATCTCGTT
Source organism: uncultured Verrucomicrobium sp. (assembly GCA_903889845.1). Taxonomy (GTDB): domain Bacteria; phylum Verrucomicrobiota; class Verrucomicrobiia; order Methylacidiphilales; family GAS474; genus GAS474. The sequence goes on from CAISZB010000333.1 coordinate 5,512, forward strand.
GGACCCCGCCTCCAGGTTGTGGGAGACCGAGCGCAGCGCCGCATTGAGGGAGCGGGAAATCGTCACCGCGAGGCCGATCCCCACCGCAATGGCGAGGAGGGAGACGACGAGGAGGACCGTGAGGGCGGTGGCGATCTGGTTGTTGCTTTGGTCGGCGGAGGCGCGGCTCTGGGCCACCTTATGGTCGAAGATCTGCTGGGTCTTGGCCGCGAGGGCGACGCGGAGCGGCACCACTTCCTTCAGATTGTACTCGTAGGCCTCGGCGTTCTTGTTGGCCCGGCTCAGTTCCAGGACCTTCTCCCGGGCGATATTGTAATGATGGCGGGCTTCCTCGTATTCCTTGATGTCGGCGGCATCCTGCGCGCTGAGGGGCCTCTGCTTGTAATCCGCGTCGAGCGCATCGTTCCGGGCCTTGATGTCCTCGATTTTCTTTTCCTGGGCGGCAATCGCCTCCGGGGTGGTCGAGAGGATGTGGCTCAGGATCGCGATGACCCGTTCCCCTTGGAGTTCCTGGATCTTTGCCGCGAAGACCAGACCCGGGATCGCGTCGTCGCTGACGTCGCGCACCGAACTCTTGATGTGAGTTAACAGGTTGAATGATGCCCCGGCCAGGAAGACAAGGAGGAGCAGCACGATTGAGAAGCCGAAGGTGATTCTTTTTTGGATAGTCCAGTTTTTCATAGTGAGAATGAGGTTGCATCAGCCGTGCCAAATATCCCTTCGCGCGGCTTCCGAATCTGGAAGGTAAGTGGAAATAAGGACAATGCACAGTCATTTTCCCCTAGCTGAGTAAACATTGTAACCCCGTCTAGTGGTTAAACACTATCCAGCGGGTGGTCACCTTTTTACCACCCGCCCGGACTCCCTACGATGCGTCGCGGACGCAGCGGGCGTAGTTATAGATCCGGATCACGTCCCCCTGCGGTCCGCGTCCCCGGGGAATCCGGGAAGGGTCGCCCTCCTTCGGATCGCTCCGCTGCGCCCCGGCGCCGTGGACGTCCATCAGGCGCAGGTTGCTCAGCGAACCGGGAGGCATCCCCATGAATCCCAGCGCCCGGCCGAAGGCGATATAGACGGCCGTATCGGGGTGGGGGCCGCCCACGGAGTGGGTCGTGCTCGTCCAGTATCCGGGGAAGTCGCGCTTCCCCCCCTCGTTCACGATCGCCGTGGCGTCGAAGACCGGATCGATCGCGGCGGAGTCGGTCGTGTCGGGGGAGCGGGTGTAGTCGACCAGGCTCTGCAACTCCTTCGCGCTGGGCAGCCGCCACCGGACGACGCCGGAGACGGAGAGCGTCTCCGCATAGCGCAGCGCCTCCTGCCAGTTCAGCCCCTTCCCGCTGTCGGCCTTCTGCCACATCAACCCCGTCGCGAGGTCGGTCACCGTCCCGTTCCCGTTGTCGGCAAAGTGGTTCTGCCCGTAGGCCGGGTTCCCCCGGACGTAGCGGACGAAGGCCTTCTTCGCCAACTCCCGCGAGACCGGCGCGATGCCGTAGGAACCGGCCTGCCCTTGCGCCGGAGGGGGGCCGACGGGATCGGCCGGGTACCCCTTGATCCGCCCGTCGGCGAAGTTGACCCCGAAGGCCGTCCGGTTCCCGTTCATCGTCGTCGAGACATAGGGCGTCGCCGACCAGTATTGCGCGTCGATCACCCGCTCCCCCTGCAGCACGTCGCCGTAGCGGAAGTCGAAGAAGCGCGTGTCGAGGTACGGCTTCGCGCCCGAGACCGCCGCCGAGGTCGCCCCGGGCGGGGGCTCCGCACCGGTGAAAAGGATCAGCGAATAGAGCTCCTTGATCGTCGGCAGCCGCCAGTCGGCGTAGCCACCCAGGGCCGCCTTGTTGAAGGCATCGACCGAGGCCACGGCCTCGTCCCACGTCCGCTTCCGGCCCGGCGTCTTCTGCCACATCAGGCCGGTCACCTGGTCGGTCACCGTCCCGTCCTTGTTGTCGACGTAGGAGGGGGGATGGCGCGGGTTCTGCGCGTCCTGGCCGTAGAACGGCTCCTCCCGCTCCGGCGGCGGGATCTGCGTGTGGGCGTCGAAGCACTGGGCCTGTCCCGTATCGACGATCGGATAGCGCCCCTCCTCCCCGGCGAGAAGCGCACCGGGATAGGGCGAAACAGTGAACAGGACAACCGCGACCGTCAGGGAACGATAGCGACAAAACGGCATAGCGCAAATGTGGCAGAACTCCCTTCCCCCGGCGAAAAAAATCGGCTATCCCGTACCCACTATGGCCTCCCCCACCGATCTCCTCGCCTCGATTCGGGAACCCCTCGCTTCGGCCCAGGCTCTGCCATCCGGCGGCCTCCTCGCCTCCGCCGCGGAGAACATCCTCCGCGTCGCCGCCTCGCCGGAGACCCCCGCCGTCGACCTCGCCTCCATCGGCGAACTGGTCGCCGCCGGGGAATGGGCCGAGTTGAACGACCGCTTCTACAAGAGCCTCGCCTTCGGCACCGGCGGCATCCGGGGCCGTACCATCGCGAAGAAAGTGACGAAGGCCGAGCAGGGCACGGGCGGCTCCGACGCCGTCACCGCCGCCCCGCCGGAGCATCCCGCCGCCGGGACCAACTTCATGAACCGGGTCAACCTGGGCCGCGCCGCCCTCGGCCTCGGCCTCTACCTGCGGAAGGCCTTCCCCGGGAAGACCAGCAAGGTCGTCATCGCCCACGACACGCGCCACTACTCCCGCGCCTTCGCCGAGTTGGCCGCCGCGAAGCTCCGCTCTCTGGGCCACGACGTCCTCCTCTTCGCCGAGGAGCGCTCCACCCCCCAGCTCTCCTTCTCCGTCCGCCACTACCGGGCCCAGGCCGGCATCGTCATCTCCGCCAGCCACAACCCGCCCTACGACAACGGCTTCAAGGCCTACTTCGAGGACGGCGCCCAGCTCGTCGAGCCCCACGCCTCCGGCGTCATCGCGGAGGTGAACGCCCTGGCCGCCGGGAAGATCGACCCCGCCGCCGTCGCCGCGCCGCAGCCCGGCACCCTCACGATCCTGGGCCAGGAAGCCGACGACGCCTTCATCGAGGCCCTGAAGACCCTCGTCCTGGAACCGGAAATCTTCGCCCAGGCCCACAGCCTGAAGATCGTCTACACCCCCCTCCACGGCACCGGCATCAAGATCATCCCCGCCCTCTTCGACGAGGTCGAGATCCACTACACCGTCGTCGAGGCCCAGCGCCAGGGCGACGGCCGCTTCCCCACCGTGAAGTCGCCGAACCCGGAGGAGAGCGCCGCCCTCGCCCTCGCCATCGCCCAGGCCCGCAGCGAGTCGGCCGACCTCGTCATCGCCACCGACCCCGACGACGACCGCATGGGCGCCGTCGTCCGCGACACCCAGGGGGAATACCAGATCATCACCGGCAACATGATCGGCTCCATCCTCGCCTTCTACCGCGTCGACCGCTTCTTCGCGAAAGGCATCGTCACCGAGGCGAACAAGGCCCGCACCGCCCTCATCAAGACCTTCGTCACCACCGACCTCCAGAAGGCCATCGCCGCCGCCTACGGCGTGAAACTCGTCGAGACCCTCACCGGCTTCAAATACATCGGCGAGAAACTCCGCAACTACGAGCAGGCCACCGGCAAGACCCAGACCGAGTACGACGCGCTCACGCCCGCCGCGCGCCGCACCCTCCAGCTGGAGAAGGGGACCTTCTTCCTCTTCGGCGGGGAGGAAAGCTACGGCTATTCCGGCGGCGACTACGTCCGCGACAAGGACGGCAACGCCGCCGCCCTCATGCTCGCCGAGGCCGCCGCCTGGGCGAAGACGAAGGGGCAGACCCTCCTCGACTACCTCGACGCCATCTACCTCCGCTTCGGCTACTACACGGAAAAACTGGGCACCCTCACCTTCGAAGGCGCGAAGGGCGCGGCCCAGATCCAGACCCTCCTCGCCTCCTACCGCGCGACGCCCCCCGCGTCCTTCCTGGGCCAGGCCGTCGTCCGCCTCGACGACTTCGGCTCCCACGACTTCCAGGACGGCGACGGGAAGCCGATCCCGAAGGAGACCATGCTCCTCTTCCACCTCGCCGACGGAGGCCGCATGGCCGTCCGCGGCTCCGGCACCGAGCCGAAGATCAAATTCTACTTCTTCGCCCACGGC
>CAISZB010000334.1 GCA_903889845.1 uncultured Verrucomicrobium sp.
AGATGGCATCGCAGCCTATCCCGTGGTGAACGGCATTCCCTCCCTCCTCGCTGAGGCGATGATTCCTTTCATCATTCATCCTTCATAATTCATCCTTTTTCACCCATGACCGAACTGCAAACCATCCGCCACTCCTGCGCCCATGTGCTGGCCAATGCCATCCTCCGCATCTGGCCCGAGACGAAGCAGCCGAATTCCTTCACGCCGGTGACGCGGCCCCGGTAAAGCTTGCCGGCTTCGATCTCGCCGGTGACGCCGTTGATCATCTCGCGGGCGATCTCCAGGCCTTCGCCGTTGTTGCAATAGACCATGATGGTGCCGTCGTCCTCGATGTTGATCTCGGCGCCGCTCTCGGCCTGGATGCTCTTGATCATCTTGCCGCCCGGCCCGATCAGCGCGCCGATCTTGTCGGGGTTGATCTTGATCGTCTCGATCCGCGGGGCGTACTTCGAGAGGGTCTTCGGCTGGGCGAGGACGTTCGCCATGAAGTCGAGGATGATCGTGCGGGTCCCCTTCGCGCGGGCCACGGCCTCCTTCAGGATGACGAGGTCGACGCCGGGGAGCTTCAGGTCGAGCTGGAAGCCGGTGACGCCGGTGCGGGTGCCGCAAAGCTTGAAGTCCATGTCGCCGAAGTGGTCCTCGCTGCCGATGATGTCGTCGAGGAGGAGGTACTTCGCGAGGCGGTCGCCGTCGAACTCGGTGACGAGGCCGACGGAAATGCCGGCGACGGGGGCCTTCAGCGGAACGCCCGCGTCGAGGAGGGCCAGGACGCCGCCGCAGACGGAGGCCATCGAGGTGGAGCCGTTCGACTCCATGACTTCGGAGCTGACGCGGATCGCGTAGGGGAAGTCCGACTCACTGGGAAGGACGGGGGCGATGGAACGCTCCGCGAGGGCGCCGTGGCCGATTTCGCGGCGGTTCTGGCCGCCGAAGCGGCCCGTCTCGCCGACGCTGAAGGGCGGGAAGTTATAGTGGAGGATGAACCGCTTGCTGGTCTCGCCGCCGGTGTAGCCGTCGAGCTCCTGCGCCTCGCTGACCGAGGCCAGCGTGGCCAGGCAGAGGGCCTGCGTCTCGCCGCGGGAGAAGAGGGACGACCCGTGGGAGCGGGGCAGCACCGAGGTCTCGCCCGTGAGGACGCGGATCTGGTTGCTCGCGCGGCCGTCGGCGCGCTTGCCGTTGACGAGGACGCTCTTGCGGAACGCCTTCTTCTGGAGGTAATCGAAGGCCTGGTTGATCTCGAAGTCGGTCGCGGTGGGGAACTGCTCCAGGAGCTTCGTCTTCACCTCGGCGCGGAGGATCTCGACGGCCTTCTGGCGATCGACCTTCTTCGGGGTGTAGATGGCGGCCTCGATGCGGTCGCCCGCGATCTGGTAGGCGGCTTCCTGCAGGGCCTCGGGAACGACGAAAAGGGGAACCTGGCGCTTCACCTTGCCGGCCTTGGCGGCAAGTTCCTTCTGGAGGGTGATGACGGCCTGGATCTCGCGCTGGGCGTATTCCATCGCCTCGTTGAACTGGTCCTCGGGGACCTCCAGGGCGCTGCCTTCAATCATGAGGACCTGGGTCTCCGTGCCGACGTAGACGAGGTCGATGTCGCTCATCTCCCGCTGGGCGTGCGTGGGGTTGATGAGGAGCTTCCCGTCGACGCGGGCGACGCGGACGGCGCCGATCGGACCGGCGAAGGGGATGTCCGAGACGAGGAGGGCGGCGGAGGCGCCGTTGATGCTCAGGATATCAGGATCGTTCTCCCCGTCGGCGGAGAGGAGCGTGGTGATGATCTGAGTGTCATAGAGGTAGCCCTTGGGGAAGAGCGGGCGGA
>CAISZB010000335.1 GCA_903889845.1 uncultured Verrucomicrobium sp.
GCCCTCCATTCGTTCAAACGCGCGGGTGGCCTCCAGCTGTACAGGGAAGCGAAGCGATTGTACCCAGCCCCGAAGGGCATTACCCGCCAGTTGACTCCCGGTCCTGGCGAGCGGGGTAACTCAGGCAAATGTGGCATTGCACACAAAAAACGGCCCGTTAACCTGTTTCGATGTCCGATTTCAAGCCGTTGACCCCCAAGGAAGGGGTCTTCTTCCTCCACCTCTTCTACCACCTCAATCGCGAGGCCTGGAACGTGTTGACGCAGGAGGAGCGCCATGCCGGGAAGAGCCGCCTGGAGGCGCTCCTGGCCGGGCTGCGGGTGAAGGCCGGATTCCAGGCCGCCTCCTTCGCGATGATCGCGCGGGCCGATTTCGGCTTCCTGCTGTGCGGTCCCGATCTCCACATCTTGCAGGAGACGGAGAAGCGCCTCACGGCCTCCCTCGGCGCCGGGGTGCTCATCCCCGCCTACACCTACTTCTCCCTCACGGAGCGGAGCGAATACCTCTCGACCGCCGACGATTACGCCGAGGAGCTGAAGGTGCAGGGGATCGCAGAGGGGAGCGACGAGTACAAAAAGAAGATGGCCGAGTTCACTGCCCGCATCGAGAAGTACACGAAGGACCGCCTCCACCCCACGATCCCCGACTGGGAATGCTTCTGCTTCTACCCGATGTCGAAGCGGCGCAAGGTCGACCAGAATTGGTACAGCCTCCCCATCTCCGCCCGGAAGGATCTGATGCGGGGCCACGCCACGCTGGGGCGGAAGTATTCGGGCCGCGTCCTCCAGATCATCACCGGCTCCACCGGCCTCGATGACTGGGAATGGGGCGTCTCCCTCTTCGCCCACGACCCCTACGAGATCAAATCGATCGTGTACGAGATGCGCTTCGACGAAGTCAGCGCCCGCTACGGCGAATTCGGCGAATTCTACAACGGCATCGCCCTCCCTCCCGTCGATCTTTTCGAGCGGCTGGGGATGTAGGTAAGAGCCTATCCGAATATCCAAGGATAGGCATTACCAACCCAAGCACATCGGGCATTTTCTTATGAATTATTGAGGGCAGAAGTCGCGCCTCCCAATTTCGGTTGGGCTTGTGTAAAATCCGTCGAACTGGAAATTTCTTCCCACGCCTTAATCTCATTGCTCAGGGCTTCAATTTTTTCGCGCACGAACTTTAGAGAGTCGTTGCCAAGCAACAGATGCACCGGCGGCTCTTTCTCGGCGATAATCCTAAGCATGGCCTGTGCTGCCTTGGCAGGGTCACCGGCTTGCTTGCCACTCTTTTCCTCGCGGGCTTTCCGGATAGGGTCGAATAGTGCGTCATAGTCCGCAATGTTACGTCCCGCGCGAACCATCGAGCGACCGGCCCAATCGGTTCTGAAAGAACCCGGCGCAACCGCCGTAACATGAATGCCAAGCCCCTTGACCTCCTTAGCCAAGGTTTCGGAAATGCCTTCAAGAGCAAATTTGCTGCCGCAGTAATAGGCAATTCCGGGCATGGTTATGAAACCGCCCATTGAGGTGATGTTGATAATATGGCCGGAACGCCTTTTGCGCATAAAAGGCAGAACAGCCTTCATCATCGCCACTGCGCCAAAAACATTGACATCAAACTGGTGGCGCATTTCTTCCAATGGAGATTCTTCTAAAATACCTTCATGGCCATATCCTGCGTTGTTAATCAGCACATCAACGGGGCCAATTTCTTTTTCAATTTTGGAAATAGCCGGGGCGATCGCGGCAAAATCGGTAACATCAAGAATAATGGCTTTGGCCCGATGCGGTTCTCTAGCCTCAAACTCCTTAAGAGCATTCTCATTTCGCACCGTCCCGATGACGGTATGTCCTTCTGTCAGGGCTGCTTTCGCAAAGGCGCGTCCGAAGCCTGAACTCACGCCGGTTATCAAGAGAATTTTGTTTGTCATGGGGATGCTCTTTGTTTCTTTTCAGAATAGTATTTTCTTAACTACCAGTCCAATATATGGAACCAACGAATCCCATACCTTTGAGCAATGGCAATGGAACTGCGCCACATTCGATATTTCTTGGCTGTCGCCGAAGAATTGAATTTTACCCGCGCAGCGGCAAAAATCGGTATAGGCCAGCCACCACTTAGCCAACAAATACGATCTCTTGAAAAAGAATTGGGAGCGCCTCTTTTCCGGCGTGTCCCACATGGGGCGGAGTTAACAGATTCCGGCAAGGCTTTCTTGCCGGAAGCACAAGCGATATTAGCCCAAGCAGAACGCGCTAAAAATGTTGCCCGCCATGGTGCGCGGGGCGAACTAGGAAGCCTTCGCGTCGGCTTTACAAGTTCAGCCGCCTTCACCTCAATTGTTCAGAACGCCATTCGGGCTTTTCGGGAAAACTATCCGAAGGTCGATCTATTCCTCGAAGAAGAGGACACAACGACGCTGCTTGAGCATCTAGCCAGGCAAACCCTGGATACGGCTTTTATCAGACCGGGCCGCAACGACCCTGACGGCGTTCAAGCGTATCGCCTAATCGAAGAGGAAACGATGATCGCGTTGCCTGCGCATCACCCTTTAGCCAAGAAATCAGCCTTGCCGCTTTCCGCTTTAGCTAAGGAACCATTTGTGCTTTTTCCTCGTAAGGCTGGCCCGGCGCTTTTTGACGACACGATTTCAGCGTGCAGAAAGGCTGGATTTGAGCCAATTATAAGCCATGAAGTGCCGCAAATAACTTCCGTTGGAAACATGATTGCAGCTGGTCTAGGCGTTTCCATCGTCCCGGTTTCGATAGCAAAACAGGTATGTGTTGCGGGGGTTAAGTATCTAAAAATAATTGGTGACGCGCCCATAGCCCCGATTGCACTTGCCATGCGCCCGGATGAGCAAGCGGTAACCGTTAAAAATTTTTCTGCTTCGGTTAGGTTAGCGATGCGCGGCATTGCCTCCGGCCATGCGATTCGGTTTACCCTCTTGCCTCCTTGTCGCTATCGCGACGGCATTCGCGCCTCGCATCCCGCCCCGCCTCATTCCCGCGCATCCCACGCGGGTTATTCGGATCGGTTCTAAATCGGATTCAGATCGGGCCCCAGCTTGATCCCCTCGATCGGCGGGATGAAGAGGACGGCGGTCTTCTTTCCGTAGCGGATCGCGCAGGAGTTGCCCGCCGCCGCGTGGAGCGTCGCGGAGACGAGCTTCCCCTCCTTCCCCTCCATATCGACCGTCACGGCGCTGCCGCCCCGGGCGCGCAATCCCTTCACGGCCCCTTCCTTCCATTCGGTAGGCAGCGCGGGAAGGAGGACGATCTCCCCCGTCCGGCTTTGGAGGAGCATCTCGGCGAAGGTCGCGGCGAGACCGAAGTTTCCGTCGGTCTCGACGGAACCGCCGGAGCCGCAGGCGAGGAGGTTCGGGTAGGTGCGGTCCCCCGCCAGCATGGCCTTGATCTTCCGGTGGGCTTGCTCCGCCTGACCGCCGTCGTCGGGAAGAGCGGCGGGCGGCGGAAGTTTTTTCTCCAGTTCGGTGAATTTTTTCACGTCGTCCCCATCGACTCCGAGGGCCTTTGCTGCGGCAATTTCCTCGTCGAAGAGGAGCCGGACGCTTTCTCCGTCGCCGGAGCGCAGGGAGGAGAGCCGGTCGGCCCAGAACCCGCACGTTTCCTTCAGGATCGGGTAGGCTGTGGCGCGCAGGTAATCCTTGTCCCCGGCGAAGGCGTAGTGCTCCCACAGGGCGCGGCACAGGGAGGCATTCGCCGCCGGGTCCCACCGGCCCCATTGGCCGCCCATGATGTTGAGGGAGGAGCGCAGGGCGAAGCCCGGCGGGGGAGGCGGCTGGGCTGTGGAGGAGGACGAAGGGGAGGGCGACGAGACCGAGGCCGCCGCCTTCCAGTCGGTGTCGAAGAACTCGTCCGGGGTGCCGTCGGGCTTCGTCTTCACCACGGCCTCGGCGGTCGCCTTCCGCCAGGCGGGGAGCAGGCTGGGAAGGAGGGTCAGGAGGGGGGCCTGGCATTCGGCCAGGTTCACGGCCTCGGCCGCCCAGGCGTTCGTCCCGGTCCGGTAGTCGGCATTCTCGGGAGGACTGTTCGTGTCGTTCCACAGCCCCAGGCGGGTGGGCGGCAGGGAATAGATCCTGGCATCGAGGGAGGGCCGGGAGGAGGAAATCAAAAGGTAGCGTCCGTAGTGGAAGAGGAGTGCCTCCATGCCGGGATCGAAGGTTGCCGTTGCTGCCAGCTTGCGCAGGTCGGTCGTCATCGCCTCCTGCTCCGGAGTCGATGTGCCCAGGCGGAGGGCGACCCGCTCGAACAGGGCGTGGTAATCGTCGAGGTGCTGGCTCTTCAGATCATTCCACGAACGCCGGGCGGCGTTGCTCGCCTGTGCGGTCACCCGGTCGTGGGGCGGCGCGCCCCGGTAATGGGCGTCGTAGTCCATCGCGTAGTCGGTCCCCGCCGCGACGATCAGGATCACCGCGTCGCACCCCTTCACCTCGATCGACGCCCGGTCGGCCCCCGGCGCGATCGTCCCCGCCTTCCCTTCCTTCACGACGATGACCTGATATTCATACCGCAGGCCGTTCTCCAATTGCCCGGAGACCGTGATCCGGGGACCGGGCTGGCCCGCCTCGGCGACGACGGTGCCGTGATGGGAATCGGCCAGGGCCACGGTCCCGGTGTAGCCGCCGCCCCCCTTGTCGGTCGCATACCGGACCGCGATCACCCCCGCCGGGGCGCTGGCCAGATACTCGCGGGTGTAGCGGAGGCCGTTCACCCCGTAACCGACGCGGAAGAGGGCGTCCCCGAGGTCGAGGGCGCCATGGTAATCGGCGCCGACCTCGTGGCCGGGCAGGGTGAAGGTCAATTCCCCGAGGAACTGGTAGGCCCCGTAGGGCCCTTTCCCGGAGGAGTCGTCGCCTGTCCAGAGGCTGTTTTCGGAGAGGATCAGGCGGTCCCGGTTCATCCCGCCGGTGAGGAGCGCCCCCAGGCGGCCATTGCCGATGGGAAGGGCTTCCTGCAGCGGATGCAGGGTCTCGCGCCGCTCAACGGCAGGATTGCGCAGCCCGCCGAATTGGGCCAGCGCCGGGGAATCGTAGCGGAGCAGAAGGTCGCTCGAACGGAGGGAGCCCAAGGAGACGAGCAGAACCAAGACGGTCAACCCCGGGCATCGCATAGGCAAGAAAGGAACCCCTGAAACCTAATCGCGTGCTCCATCGGCTGCAATGCTTTTAAATGCAATAAAAGACGAATCGGCTGCGCGGTTTCGGACGGTTGCAAAGTGGCGGAGGGTTCTTTAGTCTCCCTCCGTCCATGAGCAAGAGTAGCAAGACCAAAAAGACCCAGCAGCCCGCCCGCCGCGCCACCCTGGTGCGCAAGACC
>CAISZB010000336.1 GCA_903889845.1 uncultured Verrucomicrobium sp.
CCGCCAGACGAGGCCGCCGAGCTGGGTGGACGACGCCCCCATGAAGATCCCCGACGGCAGCCCGAAAGGGCCGGGGATGCCGGTCAGCTTGCCGACCGTCCCCGTCGTGTCGGGGCCGGTGAGGAGCTGCGTCTCGGTGACGGCGAACTGCGGAGCCGCCACCGCCATGATCCCGGCATAGGGGCTGGTCGCCTTCCACCCCTTGAACGTCCCGTCGTCGTCGAAGACCGCCCCATTGGCGTCGGTGGCGACCGTGGCGAAATCCGCACACTGCTCGACCGGCATCGAGGTCGCCGTCCGTTGCAACTCATAGCGGACGCTTCCCGCCGCATAGACGCCCTTGTAGGTGATCCGCAGGAAGCCGAGCGCCCCGTCGCCGAGGGGATCGACGCTCGTCGTATCAACGCCGACGAGGGGGTAGTAAGGATGAGACGTGCCGTAGGCGGCTCCGACCGAGGAGATGATCGAAAGGAGGCCGAGGTAGTTTGCCTGGATCGTAACCATGCCCTCGTTGTCGACCGACTGCTTCGAATCGGCCTGGAGGACGAGGCCCGAGAAGGTCGGGAAGAAGGTGTTGCCCGCCACGCAGGGGGCGGGGTGTCAACCCTCAGAGGATGCCGAGCTTCTTGTTCAGGTCGGTCACCTGCTTCTCGACGCCCTTCATCGTCGTGACCAGCTCCTGACGATGGCGGGTGGCTACGGCATCGCCTGCCGTCGCGTGACCGGAGGCGTTCAAAGAGCGGAGGCCACCCTGGAGGCGCATCTGGGAGGCGAGGAGGGAGAGATGGGTATGGGCGAGGTCAGCCTTCCCGTCGAAGGTGGCGACCTTCTTCCGGTCTTCGGCAGCTTCTTTCTGGAAACGAACGAGGTCTTCCGTTTCCTTTTTCGTTTCCTCGGCGGCCTTCTTTTCCGCCTCGGCGGCATCGCCCCGGATCTCGGCCTGCTTCTCGGCCTCGGCGGTCTTCAGTTTTTCGACTTCCAGGGTGAGGCGGGCGATCTCGACCGGGTTCGTCTCAATGGAGAGGCGGGACTCGGCGTTCTGGAGCTTTCCCTGGATGCGGTAGAGCTGCTTCTTGGGGCTCAAATCTTCGCGCTTCTCCCGCTCCTCCTGGGCCTCGGCGTCGAGCTTGGCGATCTCCTTTTTCTCCTCCTCGGCCTTCTTCACCGAGGCGAGGCGGGCCTTTTCGATAGCGTCCTCCTCTTCCTGCTTCTGTTTGGCGATCCGATCCCGGACGGCCTGCTCTTTCTTCGATTCGCCCTCCTGAAACTTATTCACAATTTCCGAGATGGCCGCCTCTTCCTCCTCCTTCAGCGCGGCGATGACGCCCGCCCCCTCCTTGTCGTGTTCGGCCTTGGCGATCCGGTGGTCGAAGTCGGTGCGGACCTTTCCGATCTCACCTTCCATCTTCTCCCGGTCGGTATGGCCGTACTTCGCCTTCGTCTCGTCGCGGATCGCCTTCTCCTCGGCGGCATGGAGCTGAGCGCTCACCTCCTCCAGCATAGCGTCCATCCGGGCTTTCATCCGGTTCTCCCGGTCGCCGAAGAGGACGCGCTCGATCCAGGGGCGTTTCGCGTAGTCTTTTTCCTGTTCCTGAAGGTCTTTCTGGAATTCCTTCAGCTCGTCGATGGAGGCGGAAAAGAGGTCGGTTCCGTTGATCTTCTCCGCCGTCTCACCGAACTTCCGCAGCCGCTCCTCGCCCTTGTCGATGTTCTCCTTTAGGGCCTTGAAGACCTCGGTCGCCACGACGAAACCGATCATCAAGGGGAGCGCCATCTTCGTGATCGAGCCCAGCCGCATGATTGCCATGCCTGCGAGGTCTCCCGCGCTCTGGATGTTCTGGGCAGCCTGGAGGAAGCCCTCCAACTGGCGGTGGATCTTCCGCTCGCCCTTCAATCCCTCGAAGCCGAGGGATTCCCCCATCTGCTTCAGGCTGCCGCCGGTCTGGGTGACGCTCTCGCGGAGGTTGGCTAGGGAGGCCCGGAAGGGGGTGACATCCCCGCCGATAGAGACTTGAACGTCATCGGGCACGGCGGGCCGCCTCCTCGGCGAGCATCTGGGCCGCGATCTTCAGGCCCTCGATGTCGAAGTCGGACATGAGCCGGTCGAGGGAATGCCCTTCCGCCTCGCTTTTCGCCATGCCCCAGGCGAGAAGTTCGCCGAGGGGCATGGAGAGGATTTCTTCCCGGCTGAAGGAGCCGAGGAGGCGGGCGGCGCAGACGAGGAAGGGAGGCGTCTTGGTGACTGACCTGTCGGGGGCGTCGAGCAGGGGGAAGAGAGGGAGGTAGTCGGCGAGGTAGTCTTCCCATTTTGGAAGCCAAGGGGCGACGGAGGAGAGGCGCGTCAGCCGCCGCCACAGGCGTTCACGGAGCGTATTCGAGCGAAGGGCTTCGTCGTTCCCCGTGGAACAGACCAGGGCGGCGAGCTGGAGGTCGCCGATCTCGACGGGGCCACCCCGGAGAAGGGGCGACTCCATCGCATCCAAGAGAAGCCAATGGCGCAGGCAGAAGGGCCGCAGCCGCCGACCGAGGAGGACATGTTCCCCGTGCAAGAAAGCTTCCAGGAACGCTTCCCGCGCGGTGAGCTTCGGGATCGGGACCACGGCTAGGCCTGGGGCGGGTAGACCGTGTTCACGAAGCCCTTGAACGCCAGCTTCATCACCTCCCCGGCGTTGCCGACGGGCTTCACGCCGCCCTTGATGGCGAGGGTGAGGCTCCCGCCCGCGCCGCAGAAGGAGGCGATAGAGGGGAAGAGCGTGGCGACATTGGCAAAGGTCAGGGTCGTCAGAGCCTGGACGGAAGTCGTCGAGGCGAGATCGACCGCCAGCAGCTCGACGTCGACCTCGACGTGCTTGTCGATGCCCGAGACGGCGAACTCGATCCCGGCCTCGTTGGTGAGGGACTGTTCGGTGCGGTACTTCGGATCGGGATCGAATTTCTGGACGACGAACCCGGCGCAGGTGGGGAGGAGTTTGCGGGCTGCCGAGGTATTGGGATACTGGTTCGTGTCGCTCACGCAGAGCGCGAACGTGTCAACCCGTCACGGGGTCCTGCGGGCAAACGAACACATAATAGGAAAGCTCGGTGTAGAGGCTGCGCTCCTTCACGTAGGGGCGCTCGTCCTGGTAGACGAGGGCTGAGACGGTGAAGTCCTTCACGACGCGGGTGTCCGGTCCCGTCGCGGGTTGGTTCATGGCGGCGGCGACCGTGGTGAAGTCCTCCAACCAGTCCCGGACGGCCTCAACACGGGCGGAGTGAAGGTCTTCCGCAGCCTGCTCGTCGTCGGCCTGGGTCTCGACGATGGCGCGGAGGCGGCCCTCGTAGAGGCCGGAATCCAATCCCATTTGCTTCATCTGGTCGGCGACGAGGATCACGACGGGTGGGGTGACGACGACAGGGCTGCCGCTGGCGTCCTGGATCAGGCGGAAGGCGGTCCCGTCGAAGAGGCCCGACTGCCCCGCGTGGACGCTTACGGGGGCGAGAATGCCGGTCTTCCCGGCGTAGACGTAGGCGGCGAAGGCTTTCTCTGTCTGGGTGGTGGCAGGTTTACGCATGGGTGAGCTTCTTCGCGGCGGCCTTCAGCGCCTGATCGATCCGGGCCTGAAGCTTGATCTTTCGGTCGCGGATCGCGGCGGTGATGTTCGAGTGGGAGAGGACTCGGCCCGAATAATTGATGTCGTTGGAAATCGTCAGGGAGGGCTTTTCGGCGCTGGTGCGGTCCTCGATATGGCCGGGAGCGTTGTGGCGCTTCACCCAATCAGGGACGCCCTGGACGCGGTCGCCGCTCAGGGCGGCCAGCTCCTTCGCGCAGGCGATCCAGCCCGACTTGGCGAAGCCGACCATCGCCTGGGTCTTGGCGAGGTATTCGGAAAAGGAGGTTTCCCGGATCGTCCACTTCTCGATGAACTTCCACCGGCCAATGGTCTTCTCCGCCGTGGCACCGACGACGGTGCCATCCGATTTGCGGCGCATCGACTGGTGCTTGAAATAAAGCGCCTGCTGGCTGGCATCGGGCTTGAAGGTGGTCTTATCGGTGCCGTAGACGGTGCCGTCCTTCCGGGCGAAGAGCCGGACGTTGGTCGTGCCGGGTTCCATCGTCGCGCCGTCGATGAGGGAATCGGGGAGGACGTAGAAGACGCCTGCGGAGCGGCTCTTTTGTCCGCTTCGTCGCGATCCGAGGAGGTCGCCCTTGATGGCGCTTTCGCCCTTGCCCTTGGCCGAGGTATCCCATCCGAAGGGCTGGGTGTAACGGGCCAGCTCGATGCTGAGAAGGCGGCCTTCCTGATAGAGGGCCTTCTTCAAGGTGGTGCCGGTCAGCTCCATCAACCGCTTCATCTTTTCGATGAGGCCGGTGGCATCGACGCTGAGTTGGATGCTCATTGCGTCGGGGAATCGAGGGTGAAGTCCCAGGCGACGGCGTCGCTGCCGACGTTCGCCACCCGCCACGAGCGGCCCTCGGCGGTGACCCGCGCCCCGATGACGGGGGCGGCGGGCATGTCGAATCGCCGGACGACGCTCTGCATCGAGACGACTTCGCGGAAGCCGCCCTCGTCCATCGTCTGGGAGATGGACGGGCTGGTGTTGACGGAGGGATAGGTTGCCCCGTTCCAGGTGAGGGATTCCCCGCAGAGGGAAACGTGGAGGGAGGTTGCCGCGTTGATCTGGGCGAGGAGGGCGG
>CAISZB010000337.1 GCA_903889845.1 uncultured Verrucomicrobium sp.
ATCGGGGCGACGAATGTGTGGCGGGTGCTGGGGTGGAAGTGGGGGCTGCCCGCCTTCCTGCTCGATTTCTTCAAGGGGTATGTGCCGGTGATCCTCTTCGTCTCGGTGGTTCCCCACGGGCGGCGGATGGAGTGGGAGGTGGCGGTGGTGCTGATCGCCCTGGTGGCGACGCTGGGCCATAATTTCACGCCGTGGCTGGGGGGGAAGGGGGGTAAGGGGGTGGCGACCTCGGCGGGGGCGATCGCGGCCTTCATGCCGGCGACGTTCTTCGTGATCCTGGCGATCTGGATTTGCTCCTTCTGGCTGACGCGGCTGGTCTCGCTGGCCTCGATCCTGGGTTCGGCGGTGCTGCCGGTGGCGACGTTTTTCATCTATCCGAGCGAGCGGATTTTCTTCCTCTTCGGTGTCGTGGCGGGGGGGATGACGATCCTGCGCCACCGCGCGAATATCGGGCGGCTGATCCGGGGCGAGGAGAAGCGGATGGGCGGACCGTCCAAGTAGCGAAAGAGCGAAATAGCTGTAAGGTGGTTTCATGAAAGTCGGGATCCTCGGCGCGGGGAAATGGGGGACGGCAATCGGAGGCGTTCTGGAGAAGAACGGTCACGAGACGTTCTACCGCCATCACGGCGACGCGGCGCAGCCCTGGCCCGCCGGGACCGACTTCCTCATCGTGGCGATCCCGGTCCAGACGATGCGGGAGACGCTTTCCCGGTTTCCCGCGCCGGGCGTCCCGGTTCTCTCCCTGAGCAAGGGGTTGGAGGTGGCGACGGGGCTGCGGGTCAGCGAGACGGTCCGCGCCGTCTGGCCGGGAACGGAGGCGGGGGCGCTCTCCGGGCCGAACTTCGCCTCGGAGATCGCCGCCGGTTTGCCTGCGGCGGCCGTGGTGGGGGCGGAGAGCGAGGCCCTGGCGGGGCGCTTCCAAGAGCTGATCCACAACCGCTCCTTCCGCATCTATACGTCGACCGATCTGGCGGGGGTCGAGCTGGGCGGGGCGCTGAAGAATGTCTATGCGATCGCGGCGGGCCTTTGTGTCGGGATGGACCTGGGGCACAACGCTTTCGCGGCGCTGCTGACGCGGTGCCTGGCGGAGATGACGCGGATCGGCGTCCGCCTGGGCGGAAGGCCGGAGACCTTCTCCGGGTTGAGCGGGGTGGGCGACCTCCTGCTCACCTCGGGGAGTGATCTGAGCCGGAATTATCGCGTTGGGCGTCTTTTGGCCCAGGGGAGGGCCCTCGATGCCATCCTGGCGGAGGTCGGCGTCGCGGAGGGGGTGGAGACGGCCCATTCCCTCTATAATCTGGCCTCGATCCCGGCGGAGGCGAAGCCGGTGGCCTGTCAGGTTTATTCGATCCTGTTCGAGGGGATGCCGCCCCGGCAGGCGGTGGCGGGGCTGATGGAGCGGGCCGCGGCCCCGGAAATCCGGGGGCACTGATCTGCAGTGGGGGAGGGGCGGTTCATTGAATTTCTTTTCAAGTGGGGGGAATGCGGTACGTTGTAGGGCCATCCATGAGACCCAAATCGCTCGATTTCCTCCGCAATCTTCTCGAAACCCCCAGCCCCTCCAGCGGTGAGGCCGCGGGACAGCGCGTCTGGCTCGACTACGTTTCGACCTTCGCCGATGAAACGGGGAGCGACGCCTACGGAAACGCCTGGGCGGTGCTGAACCCGCAGGGATCGCCGCGCATCCTGGTCGTGGGCCACTCCGACGAGATCGCCTTCCAGATCCAGTATATTTCCGAAGAGGGGTTTCTTTACTTCGCCCCGGTCGGCGGTCCCGATCCGGCGCTCGCGCGCGGGCAGCGCGTCCACGTCCATCACGGCGGGAAGAAGACCTTCGGCGTCATCGGCTCCCTGGCGGTCCACATGCAGGACCGGGACAAGAAGCCGGAGGTTCCCGCCTGGCACGACCTCTTCATCGATATCGGGGCGAAGAACAAGAAGGATGCGGAGAAGCGGGCTTCGGTCGGCGACCTCGTCACCTACACGGTCGGCTTCGAGCAGCTTCACGAGGATGTCTATGTGGCCCGGGCCTGCGACAACCGCGTCGGCACCTTCGTCGCGGCGGAGACGCTTCGCCTGGCCTCGGAGAAGAAGGGGAAGCTGGACGCCTGCCTCATCGCGGTCTCGACGATCCAGGAGGAGAACGGGCTCTATGGCGCGAGCATGGTCGGCTATTCGCTGAAGCCCGACGCGGCCCTCGTCGTCGACGTCGGCCACGCGACCGATATGCCGCTGGCGAACATGAAGCGCTTCGGCGAGGTGAAGCTCGGCAAGGGGCCGATCCTCAACCGGGGGAGCGTGAATCATCCCGTCCTGGTCGAGCGGCTGGCGAAAACGGCAAAGGCGAAGAAGATCGCCCACCAGTTGGGGATCGATTCCCGGTGGTCCGGCACCGACGCCGACGCGATCTTCCGGCAGCGCGGCGGCGTGCCGACGGCGGCCCTGGGCATCCCGAACCGCTACATGCACAGTCCGATCGAGGTGATCGACCTCGGCGACCTGGAGACGCTTTCCGAATGGCTCGCCCACTTCGCCGCCGAGGTGAAGGCGGGGGAAGATTTCAAAGTCAAAATCTAACGCACCACCCAAGGAGCCCCATGCCTGTCCGCCGCCTTCTCCACACCCGCTACCGTGTCGACGACCTCGCCAAGACCGTCTCTTTTTACAAGGACGTCCTCGGCCTGGAGCAGGTCAGCTCCCACACCTCGGGCCGGGGTTCGACCCTCGTCTTCTTCAAGGCCCCGGGCAGCGAGGAGCTGATCGAGATCTGCCATTATCCGAAGAGCGGCCCCGTCCAGGTGGGGGCGGACCTGACCCACCTCGCCTTTGAGGTCGACGACATCGAGGCCTTCGCCGCCGAGGCGGCGAAGAAGGGGTATCCCTTCAGCGAGGGGCCGTCGGCTCCCTCCTCCTCCGGTTCCCGGATCGGGTTCATCGACGCACCCGAGGGATACGAAATCGAGTTGATCGAGAAGAAGAAATAAGCTCCGCTCTTTATCCCCCATGAAGCCCATTCTCCTTGCCCCCTCGATCCTGGCCGCCGACTACGGAAACATCGAACGCGACGTCCGCGCCGTCGAGGCGGCAGGGGTCGATTGCCTCCATGTCGATATCATGGATGGCCACTTCGTCCCGAACATGAGCTTCGGGCCCGACTTCGTCGCCATGCTGCGGCGGATCACGCGGTTGCCGCTCGACGTCCATCTGATGATCCAGCAGCCGGACCGTTATGTCCGCTCCTTCATCGAGGCGGGGGCCGATACGGTGACGATCCACCTGGAGGCCTATCACGATGTGGGACGGACCCTCGACCTCATCAAGAGCATGGGGTGCCGGGCCGGGATCGCGGTGAACCCGCTGACGCTGCTGGAGAAGGCGGAGAAGTATCTCAAGCGGGTCGACCTCGTCCTCTGCATGACGGTCAATCCGGGCTTCGGCGGGCAGCCGTTCATCATGGAGGTGATGGAGAAGGTCCGCTACGCCCGCGCGTACCGGGACCAGAATAATCTCAATTACGACATCGAGGTCGACGGCGGCCTGACGTCGGACACGATCGGGCCGGCGGTCGTCGCCGGGGCGAACCTCATCGTCGCGGGCTCCTCGATCTTCGGGAAGCAGGACATCTCCGGGGCGGTGAAGGTCCTGCGGCAGCGGGCGGCGGAAGCGAACGCGGCGGGCTGACGCCGGGGTTCTTCGGCAATCAGAACGAGGCG
Source organism: uncultured Verrucomicrobium sp. (assembly GCA_903889845.1). Taxonomy (GTDB): domain Bacteria; phylum Verrucomicrobiota; class Verrucomicrobiia; order Methylacidiphilales; family GAS474; genus GAS474. Next base: position 3,714 of record CAISZB010000337.1, read on the forward strand.
ATCACGTCCCGCTTGTCCACCCCCTTGTGGACGGCGACGAGGCGGATGATGCTGTTCAGTGTGCCGATGCGAAGAGGGGAATGGTCCACCAATATTTAAGGCCGACTGTTCTCAGTCGGCCTTGTCATTTCTTCACTTCTCAGCAACCTGCGCGGGGTTTCGCCCCATTCTGCATGTGCCACGAGCCCCGGGACACGCCTGAAAATTCATTCGTTTTCGGCCCGGTTCGACTCTTTTCTGCTCTCTGTTCTCAAAAAATATTGCAGAATTGCCCGCCGATGGCACACGCAGAGGGCGTTTCCCGTCAATAACTTATGCTCGTGCCGCTGATACCGGTTCGACGGGCAACATCCTGTAGCAGTGCCTGCATTTTCCGAACGCCAGTTAAGTTGCTCCGTTCACCCGCTCAGTAACATGCAGCCCACCCAGTCCCAACATGCCCAGCGTGAGTGTGGCCAGCGGACCGATGTCGAGCGCAGGCAGGTTGAGCGGATGTCCGACTGCGGCCGCCACAGCATTCGTCAGCGGCCCACCCACAAAATTCCACGCGTACCCCGCAACGCACACCCAGCCCAGCCCGCCGCGCCAATGCTGCAGCGGGTCCGTGCTTTGCGCTTCTGCTTTGTCAATGTCGGTCTGTGTTTGCAGTAGCGCAAGCGATGCGGCCAGTTTGGCCTTGTCCTCCTCCGTTTTATCGGGGAAGAACATGCCGATGATTCCTTTGGCAGCTTCCGCTGCCGTGCCAATGCCAGAGATATCCATGGTGATTTCCTTCAGGCTTTGCAGGCGGTTGGCTCGCAGCCCTGCGCCCAGTGATAGTCAACGTTATGGGCGCCGGTGCCGACGAATTCAATCAGTTGCGCCAAGGTATAAAAGGCGGTCGAAAAATGAGACAGTGAGCGGGGCGGTCGAAAAGTGAGACATCCTATAAAAAGAAAGGATGTACATGGAGATGGACTTGTGGACGCGAGTGCGTCGGCGGGTGTTGGTGGAGAGCGAGCCCAA
>CAISZB010000338.1 GCA_903889845.1 uncultured Verrucomicrobium sp.
ATTCTACCCTGCCCCGAAGGAGCCGCTACCTCCTCTTCGGGGCCTTCCCCGCCCCTGCCTTCGTCCAGGGCATTGCGGATCGTCCTGGCCATCAGCCGGGGTTGCACGGGTTTCTGGAGGAAGTTGAAGCCTTCCTTCAGCGCCATCTCCGGCGTCAGCAGGTTCATGTCGTAGCCGCTCGTGTAGATCACCCGCAGGCCGGGGAGGCGCAGGAGCATCAGCTCGGCCAGGTCCTTTCCGTTGATCCCTCCCGGCATCACCATGTCGGTGAGGAGGAGGTCGATGGGGGGCTTGTTCTGATCGTAGAGGGCGATGGCCTCGACGCCCGAGGCGGCCTCGACGACGCGGTAACCCAGGTGGGAGAGGAAGGCCTTCATCGGGAGGCGGACGGAGGGATCGTCCTCGACGAGGAAAATGGTCTCCGTCCCGTGGGGCTCCTGCCGGGTCTCGATTTCCTCGTCGGCGTCGATCTTCGGGTCCTTGCACGCGGGGAAGTAGAGGCGGAAGGTCGTCCCTTTGCCCATGGTGCTGCTCAGTTCGATCCAGCCCTGGTGCTGCTTCACGATGCCGTGGACCGTCGCCAGGCCGAGGCCCGTCCCCTTGCCGATCTCCTTCGTCGTGAAGAAGGGTTCGAAGACCCGGGTCCGGATCTCCTCCGGGATGCCGCAGCCGGTGTCCTCCACCTGGAGGCAGACGTAGCGGCCCGGATTCCGTCCGGTGCTCTCTGAGCTTTCCCCCGGTTGGAGATGGAGGTGCCGGGTGGTGAAGGTGATCTTCCCCCCCTTCGGCATGGCGTCCCGGGCGTTCACGGCCAGGTTGAGGAGGATCTGCTCGATCATGCCGGGATCGGCGTGGAACAGGGCGGGGACCGGGGAGAGGGAGAGGAAGAGCCCGATGTCCTCCCCGAGGCTGCGGCTCAGCATCTTCCCCATGCCCGTGATGAGGTGATTGAGGTCGATATCCTTCGGCTGCATCACCTGCTTGCGGCTGAAGAGGAGCAGTTGCCGGGTGAGGGAGGCGGCCCGTTGCGTGGCGAGGGCGATCTCGTTGAGGGACTCGTCGCGTTCCTGCGGCTTCCCTTTTTCCAGGATCCAGAGGTGTCCCTGGATCGTCGCGAGGATGTTGTTGAAATCGTGCGCCACGCCTCCGGCCAGCTTCCCCACGGCCTCCATCTTCTGCATCTGCCGGAGCTGCATCTCCATCTCCAGCCGCTCCGTCTGGTCGGAGACGGCCCCGACGAGGCGGACGGGGTTTCCGTGCGCGTCCCGGTGGACGAGGCCCTGGGAGAGGACCCAACGGTAGTTGCCCTGCTTGTCCCGGATCCGGTATTCGACGCGGAGGCGGTTCCGGGGGCCGCTCAGGCATTCGGCGACCGCCTCTTGGACCCGGTCCAGGTCTTCCGGGTGGACGCGGCTTTGCCATTCGGCGCGGTCATCCCGGATCTCGTCGGGGAGGTAGCCCAGCATCTCCTTCCAGCGGGCGGAGAAATAGAAACGGTCGTCGGTCAGCCACCACTCCCAGATGCCGTCCTGCGTGGCGCTGAGGGCGGAGGAGAGGCGGGCCTCGTTCTCGTGGAGGAGGCGCTGGGCCTCGTCGAGCTCGCGCTGGCGATCGATCGCGATGAAGGCGCGGGAGACGACGCGCGGCAGGAGGTCGAGGAGGGAGCCGCTCTTGATGAGGTAGTCGTGCGCCCCCAGCCGCATCATCTCGACGATCTGCTTCCCGTCCTCGCGGCCCGAGACCACGATGAAGGGGGTGTGCTGGTGCTCGGTGCGCAGGTGGCGGGTCACCTCGGCGCCGTCCATGTCGGGCAGTCCCAGGTCGAGGAGGATCAGGTCGGCGGCGTGCTCCTTCAGCCACGCGAGGGCCTCGGTGCCCGAGGCGGCGGTGAAGACCTCGTAGCCGTTCTCCCGCAGCGCCGAGGCGACGAGGATCGAGAACCCTTGATCGTCGTCGACGACCAGGATGGTGCGGGTGTCCGGGGGGAAGGTCATAGGCGGCGCGGATCAGGGTTCGGGGGCGGCGGGAGCTGGATCACTCCGATGAAGAAGCCGAGGCGCTTGATCGTCTCGATGAAGTGGTCGTAGTTGAGCGGCTTGCGGATGTAGGCGCTGCAACCGAGGGTGTAGCATTTCTCCACCTCACGGGAGTCGTCGGTCGTCGTCAGCATGATGACGGGGAGGGAGCGGAGCTCGGGATCGTCCTTCAACTGCCGCAGGACCTCGATGCCATCGACCTTCGGCATCCGGATGTCGAGGAGGACGAGGTAGGTGGTTTCCGGGTCGCGCTGCGGGCCGCCCGCCGGGCCCCGATGGAAGAGGAAGTCGAGGGCCTCCTGGCCGTTGCGCAGGTGGAGGATCGGGTTGTCGAGGCCCGATTCCTCCAGGTTTTGGCGGATGAGGATGGCGTGGCCATCGTCGTCCTCGACGATGAGAATGACCGGCATGGGGTTCATGGGGTGGCTCCGATGGTCGATTCGGCGTGGGGGAGGGAAAGGTAGAAGGTGGTCCCTTCGTCCTCGACGCTCTGGACCCAGATCTTGCCGTTCTGCCGCTCCAGCATCCGCTGGGCGATGGTGAGGCCCAGGCCCTCGCCGCCGACGCTCTCCGGGTTGAGGCGGTGGAAGATCTCGAAGACCTTCGCCTGGTGTTCCGGGGCGATGCCGATGCCG
>CAISZB010000339.1 GCA_903889845.1 uncultured Verrucomicrobium sp.
CCGCTTTTGGCTGGATGGCGCGACGCCGATCCGAGAGCATCCCTTAATGGGCTGCCGCAGGATCGGCAACAATCCCGTCGCGTTAGCGACAAAGACCTGGTGGGAAAACAAGCCGGGATGGACGGGAGCCAGTGCCAGCCGGCCAAAAGCGGCGTAACCCGTAGGGCGGGAAGGCTTTTTGCCTCCCCCGTTGTTGGTTGCCTCCCGGCCATGAAGATTAGTTTCCCCTTTATCTCTTTGTCGCTATCGCGATGGCATTGCTCCTTACGTATCTTTTCGTTGATACGCGCGTCGCTCGCGTCTAGGTGGAGGCAAAATCCTTCTCCGCGCGGCCTGCCGGGTTATTTGGATAGGCTCTTAATACGTCTCCACCGGGGACCTCTTCCCATCGTCGGCGGAGCGGCTCTTGGCGGCTTCGATGCCGAGGACGGCTTCGCGGAGGGCGTAGACTTTGGCATCCAGCTTTGCGTGCGCTTCGACGGAGAAGGGGTGGGGGGCGACGTCCTGCTTGAGCCGGTCACGGAGCTTCGCCAGCCGGTTGCGGGCGGGGGCAGTGACGGAGGAGGGGAGTCGGGAGAGGACCTCGGCGGCTTGGCGGGCCATCTCGACGCGGTGACAGAGGAGAATCAGATCGTTCCCGGCCTCGATGGAGAGGCGGATGGCGTCGCTAAAGCCGGATTCGCCGCCGTATTCATTGAGGATCGCGCCCATGTCGAGGTCGTCGGTCATGACGAGGCCGTCGTAGGCCCAGTCGCGTCGGATGATGCCGTTGACCATGGCGGCGGAGAGGGAGGAGGCGGCGCCGGTGGGGTCGAGGTGGCGGTTGCGGACGTGGCCGATCATGAGGGAATCGAGCTCGGCCTGCATCCGGCGGTAGGGGACCCACTCGCACGCTTCCAGCTCGGCCCGCGTGCGGGGGATCTCGGGGAGGTCGTGGTGGGGGTCGATGGCGGCGGCGGAGTAGCCGGGGAAGTGTTTGCCGCAGGAGAGGATGCCCTCGGCGCGGAGGGCGCGGTTGAAGGCCCCGGCGCAGCGGATCACTTCCTCGGGGTCGCGGCCGTAGGTGCGGTTTTTGAGGGAGTTGTCGGCGGCGTCGTCGAAGGAGACGTCCAAGACGGGGCAGAGGTCGAGGTTGAAGCCGAAGAGGCGGAGGAGGCGGCCGGTGAGGCGTCCGTGCTCGGCGATGAGGGCGAGGTCTCCTTTGTTTCGTAATTGGACGGCGCTGGGGGGTTCGCTCCCGATTTCCTTCAGGCGGGAGACGCGGCCCCCTTCCTGGTCGATGGTGATGACGGGCTCGTGCCGGACGGCGGCGCGGAGGTCGTCGATGAGGGCGCGGAGCTGGGCGGGGGCCTGGATGTTCCGGCCGAAGAGGATGAAGCCGCCGGGCTGGATGGCCTCGATGGCGCGGCGGGTTTCCGCGTCGAGTTCCGCGCCGGGGACGCCGATGATCAGGTGTTGGCCGCCTTCTGCGATGCTCATGGGAGGTCAGGGTACGAAGCGCGGCGGGGTTTGGGAAGCCGAACTTCATCGGTTGCGTTTCCTTCGGACGGTTGTATGGTCTTGGCCCTAGCCCATGACCCCTGCCGAACGTGTCGCCGCCGTCCGCGCCAAGATCCCCACAGGGGGTCTCTTCGCCGAAAAAGAGTGGCGGGTCGCGCCGGAAGCCTTCCCTCTCCCGCCGAAGCACCTGGAGAAGCTGGAAAAGCTGGGCCACGTCCTCCACCTCTTTGCGAAGGCGTGCAATCTGCTCTATCGCCAGAGTGTCCGGGGGAAACAACCGGCCTGGATCGCCGACCTCCTCGACCGGGGGAAGCCGCCCGAATTGATCGCCCTGGCCCGCGCCGACGGGATCGCGCAGGAGGTCCCCGCCGTGATCCGGCCCGATCTGATCGTGACGGAGGAGGGCTTTGCGCTCTGCGAGGTCGATGCGATTCCCGGGGGGATCGGTCTCACGGCGTGGCTGGCGGAGACGTACGCGGCCCTCGGGGACGAGGTGCTGGGCGGGGCCGACGGGATGCGGAACGGGTTCGCCTCGGTCTTTCCGGTGGGGGATGTGGTGATTTCGGAGGAGGCGGCCTCCTACCGGCCCGAGTTCGAGTTTCTGGTCGGCCCCGACCGGGTGAAGGCGGCGGAGTCGCATCGCTTCACCCCTGGGCGGCCCGTTTACCGCTTTTTCGAGGCGTTCGATTGGCCGAATCTGCCGACGGTCCGGGAGACGATTGCCGAGGCGGGACCGATGACGCCGCCGCTGAAGCCTTATCTGGAGGAGAAGCTGTGGCTGGCCCTCTTCTGGCTCCGCCCGCTGTTGCCTTTCTGGCGGCGGGAACTGGGGGATAAGGGGGTGAAGCTGCTGAAGGAGATTGTGCCCTACACGTGGCTGGTCGATCCGACGCCGCTGCCGCCGCATGGGGTCTTGCCGGGGTTGGAGATTCAGAGCTGGGCGGAGATGGGCTCGTTCAGCCAGAAGGAGCGGGAGCTGATTCTGAAGATTTCGGGGTTCTCCCCGCAGGCGTGGGGATCGCGCGGGGTCCACGTCGGCTCCGATCTGGCGGCGGGGGAGTGGCAGGCGCGGATTGATCGGGCGTTGGGCGAATTCGGGGAACATCCCCATATCCTCCAGCGGTTTGCGAAGGGGGCGCTGTTCGATCATTCCTATGGGGACGAGTCGGGTGCGGTGGTGCCGATGAAGGGGCGGGTCCGGCTTTGTCCTTATTACTTTGTCACGCCGGACGGGGGTGATTATCCGGTCCTGGGCGGAGCGCTGGTCACGTTCTGCCCCGCCGACAAGAAGCTGGTCCATGGGATGCGGGACGCGGTGCTTGTGCCGGTGAAGAAAAGCCTTTAAGAGGTTCGCATGACGCTGTTTCTTTCCGCGGGAACCGCCTCCGGCGATGTGAAGACGCTCGGTTCCGATCTGGCGACCTGGTACCACAATCACTTCAGCCTGGGGGAAGTGGTGATCTTTTTCCTCTGCCTCGTGACGGGGGTGGTGGCCTCGGTGATCCTGAAGAAGGTCCTCGGCAATCGCCTCCGGGCGTGGCTTGCGAAGAAGGACGCGGTCCTGGGGGACCGGATCGTCGAGGCGCTGACGGCGCCGCTCTGGATCTTTGTCTGTTCCTTTTTCTTTGTCCTCGGCCTCGACCAGCTTTCCGGCCTCCCGGCCTCGGCCCAGAAGCGCCTGGACGACCTCGCGCCGATGGTTTACCTCATCGCGGCCTTCGTCTTCGCGTTCCGGTGCATGGACATCCTCTCCGAGGTGTTGCGCCGCCGCTGGAGCGGGGACGAGAAGAGCCTCGACGAACAGTGGGCGAAGCTCATCGGGAGCCTCGGCAAATTTCTCGTCGCCGTCCTCGGCGTCCTGATGGTCCTCCAGCAGAACCGGGTCAACATCATCCCGCTCCTGACCGGGGCCAGCTTCCTCGGCGCGGGCTTCGCCCTGGCGTCGAAGAGCACGATTGAGAACATCATTGGTTCCTTCGAAATCATGGTCGACCGCCTTTTCAAGGACGGGGATCGCATTTCCTTCCAGAGCTACGACGGGTTCGTGACCCGGGTGGGGTTGCGGAGCGTCCAGATCACCTCGATGACGGGGGAGCGGATCACGTTGCCGAACAAGGCCTTCGTCGATCAGCAGATCCATAATTGCAGCCGGAAGGGGCGGGTGCTGACGACCTTCACCCTGGGCCTCGTCTACCGGCACAGCCGGGCCGATCTGGAACGGGCGATGGCCCTCCTGAAGGAGATCGTCGACGCCCATCCGAAGGCGGAACGGGGCGAGGTCTATTTCACGACCTTCAACGCCAGCAGCCTCGACCTCTCCGTCCGGTTCTGGGGTAACTATACGAACGGGATCGAGTGCGCGCAGATCCTCAGCGAGTTGAACCTCGCCATCAAGGAGCGTTTCGACGCCGAAAAGCTGGAGATGGCCTATCCGACTTCGACCGTTTATATGAAGAGCGAGGCCAAGGACTGAGGCGCCTCACTGCAAGGAAGGGCCTCTTTTCTCATTTTCCTTTGCCTTTTATTTTGACGCACCCCAGACCATCTGACAGGGTGCTTATTACGCTGATTTCCCAATGAATATTCACGAGTACCAAGCCAAAGAATTGATGGAAAAATTCGGTGTCGCGACGCCGAAGGGGAAGGTGGCCTCCACCGCCGCCGAAGCCGAAGCCGCCGCCGCCGCCCTGGGCGGGACGAACATCGTCGTGAAATCCCAGATCCACGCGGGCGGCCGCGGGAAGGGGACCTTCAAGAACGGATTCAAAGGCGGCGTCCATCTCGTCAAATCGGCGAAGGAAGCGGGCGACATCGCCGGGAAGATGATCGGCCAGACCCTCGTCACGGTCCAGACCGGCGCCGACGGGCGGCTGGTCCGGAAGGTCCTCATCGCCGAGTCGAAGGAGATCAAGCGGGAACTCTATTTCGCGATCGTCATGGACCGCGCCACCAGCGGCCCGGTCATCATCGCCAGCACGAAGGGCGGCGTGAACATCGAGGAAGTCGCCGAGCACACGCCGGAGCTGATCTACCGCGAGGTGATCGACCCCCTCCTGGGCCTCCAGCCCTATCAGGCCCGGAAGATCGCCCAGGCCCTGGAGTTCAAGGGGGCGTCGAACAAGGCCGCCGTCGCCATCTTCCACGCGCTCTACACTCTCTTCCTCCAGTCCGATTGCTCCCTCCTGGAGATCAACCCCCTCATCGAGACGCCGACGGGCGAGGTGCTGGCGCTCGACGCGAAGTTCAACTTCGACGACAACGCCCTCTACCGCCACCCCGACATCCTCGCCTACCGCGACGTCGAGGAGGAGGACCCCCGCGAGGTCGAGGCCTCGAAGTTCAACCTGAATTACGTCGGCCTCGACGGGAACATCGCCTGCCTGGTGAACGGCGCGGGCCTGGCGATGTCGACGATGGACATCATCAAGTACTTCGGCGGCGAACCGGCGAACTTCCTCGACGTCGGCGGCGGCGCGAGCGAGCAGCAGGTGACGGAGGCCTTCAAGATCCTCGTCGCCGACAAGAACGTGAAGGCGATCCTGGTCAATATCTTCGGCGGCATCATGAAGTGCGACGTCATCGCCCAGGGCATCATCAATGCGGTCAAGGCGGTGAACCTC
>CAISZB010000340.1 GCA_903889845.1 uncultured Verrucomicrobium sp.
GGAATCACCATGGGAGGAGCTTCGGAACCGAAGCGGCCATTCTCCCTCTTCCTATAGGAGTCTGGGCGTGCCTACAACGTGCGTCCGTCGCGACCCACCCGGGTCCACCCCCCGGTCCCGAAGGGCCGATAGGCCTCTTGGAAAGGCTTGTTCGAACGCTTTAGTCTTTTCATTCCGCCTCTCTCCCCCGCATTCTCTCTCCCTCACATGGAACTCGACGGCGTCCTTCTCCTCAATAAACCCCACGGGCCGACCTCCCACGACATGGTCGATCGCGTGCGGCGAAAATTCGGCCTGAAGAAGGTCGGCCACTGCGGCACCCTCGATCCCGCCGCCACCGGCCTCCTCATGATCGGCATCGGCAAGGCCACCAAGATCCAGGACCTCCTCATGGCGGAGGACAAGGTCTACGCCGGGCGGATGAAGCTGGGCGTGACGACCGATTCCCAGGATGCCCAGGGGGCCACCCTCGAGACGAAGGAGGTCCCCCCCTTCACGAAGGAACAGATCGAGGCCGCCTTCGCGAAGTTCACCGGCGATTTCTACCAGACCCCGCCGATGGTCTCCGCCGTGAAGAAGGACGGCGTCCCCCTCTACAAACTGGCCCGCGCCGGGAAGACCGTGGAGCGGGAGGCGCGCCTCGTCCACGTCTACCGCCACACGATTGCGGAGATCGCCCTGCCGGAAGTCGCCTTCGAGATCACGTGCAGCAAGGGCTTCTACGTCCGCACCTACTGCCACGACATCGGCGCGGAACTGGGCTGCGGCGCCCACCTGATCGCCCTCTCCCGGCTCCGTTCCGGGAACTTTTCCCTCGACCGCGCCGTGGCCTGGGAAACCCTCGACGCCCTTTCCAGCCCGCACGAACTGTCCCAGTACGTCCTGAGTCTGCCCGAAATCTCCCGTCTCCGACGACAGTAACCGTTTCCCCCATGGCCCTCCCCCTCCTCCACGCGCCGCCGATGCCCGGGGTCACGGGACTGGCCGTCGGCGTCTTCGACGGCGTCCACCTGGGCCACCGGGCGATCCTCGCCGAGGCCCGGGCGCAGGGAGGGGTGCGCGGGCAGACCGCCGCGCTGACCTTCGATCCCCATCCGATGGTCAGGATGGCACCGGAGAAGGCCCCTTCCCGCCTCACCACCGCGGCCCAGCGGGAGGCCCTCCTCCGCGACTCGGGAACCGGCACCCACAGCTACGTCGATGCCGTCCTCACCGTCGCCTTCAACGAGGCCCTCCAGCACCTCCCCGCGGAGCGCTTCCTGGAGGAGCTGGCGCGGATCTTCCCCTCCCTGCGGGCCATCGTCTCCGGCCCGGGCTGGCGCTTCGGGGAAGGACGGCGCGGAGACGCCGCCCTCATCGCCGAGTTCGGCGCCCATCACGGGTACCCCTTCCGCGCCACCTCCGTCCCCGCCGTCCTCCACGAGGGGAGCGCCATCAGCAGCACCCGCATCCGCGAGGCGATCCGGGCGCGGGACCTGGCCGGGGCGGCGGCGATGCTGGGGCGGGAGTATTCCATCGAGGGCCGCGTCGGCCACGGCGACGGGCGGGGCCGGGGCATCGGCTTCCCGACGGCGAACGTGGGGGAGATCGCCCAGCTCGTCCCCCCTCCCGGCGTCTATGCCTGCCGGGCGCACCTGGGCGGAAAGACCTGGCGGGCCGTCGCCAACCATGGCTCGAACCCGACCTTCGGCGAGGGGACCGAGGCCCGGCTCGAAGTCCACGTCCTCGACCTCGACCCCGCCGAGAGCGACCTCTACGGCGCGACCCTGGCCCTCGACGCCTTCCGGTTCTTGCGGGAGGAGCGGAAATTCGGCTCCGTCGAGGCGCTGACGGCCCAGATCGGGGCCGACGTGGCGGCAGCGAGGGTGATGGGGGATTAAAACCCAAGCAAGCCCGTCTGCAGGTACTTGCCACCGGCGGGGGTGCAACCCTATCCTTGCCACTCCAGCCGATTCGTCCATGAGCCCGCGCCCGCTCCTTTCCATCGTCCTCCCCGCCTGCGAGGAAGCGGAGAATTTACGGACGATCCTTCCCGGCCTTCGCGCGGCGTTGCAGGAAACGGAGATCGGCGACGCGTACGAAATCGTCGTCGTCGACACCCCCGACCGGCGCGACACGACGGACGAGGTCTGCGCCGCCCACGGCGCCGTTCATGTCCGCGAGAGCGGGCGTTCCTCCTACGGCGGGGCGCTGCGCCGGGGCATCGCCCTCTCCCGCGGGGAGTGGGTCGCCACGATGGACGCCGACGGCTCCCATCCCCCCTCCGTCCTGCCCCGCCTCTGGGTGGCGCGCCAGGACGCCGACCTCATCATCGCCTCCCGCTACATGAAGGGCGGCAGCACGGCGAACCCGCCGCTCCTCGTCTGGATGAGCCTGGCCGTGAACATCGTCTTCCGCGGCGTGCTGGGCCTCCGGTCGGCCGACATCTCCAGCAGCTACCGCCTCTATCGGGGGGACGCCCTCCGAGCCCTGCCGCTGGAGTGCCTCCACTTCGACATCGCGCAGGAGACCCTCGTCAAGTTCCCCCTCTTCCAGCCCGGCTGCCGGGTCCGGGAAATCCCCTTCTACTTCGAGCAGCGCCGCGCGGGCCGGACGAAGCGGCACCTGGCCGTCTTCACCTGGAGCTACCTGCGGACCCTCGCCGTCCTCTGGCGGCTCCAACGCCGGGCCAAGGCAACGCAGCTCAAGACGGAAAAGGAAAAGCGGGAAGAGGCCGCCGCATGAAGGTCGGCCGGATCACGTTGAGCGACCGGGCCGCCTCCGGCGTCTACGAGGACGCCAGCGGCCCGGAGATCGAGCGGGTCATCGCGGCGGGCTTCGCCGAGCCGGTCGAGTTCGTCCGCGTCCTCCTTGCCGACGACGCGGCGGCCCTCGCCGCCGTCCTCCGCCGCCTGGCCGACGAGGACGGCCTCCCCCTGATCGTGACGACGGGCGGGACCGGCCCCGCCCCGCGCGACGTCACCCCGGAGGCGACCCGCGCCGTGCTGGAAAAGGAACTGCCCGGCTTCGGCGAACTGATGCGCCGGATCTCCTACGAGCAGGCGGGCGTCCCGACGGCGATCCTCTCCCGCGCCACGGCGGGCATCCGGGGCAGGACCC
>CAISZB010000341.1 GCA_903889845.1 uncultured Verrucomicrobium sp.
GCCAACGCGACCCGCCGGAATTCGTAGCCAGACCCTAAAACCCAATCCTCAACCCAAGCTGGACGTAGGGGGCCGGATCGACCTTCGGGCTATATCCGGCGTCCTTGAAGTCGAACTGCCGGTAGGCGATGACGCCGCCGGTGAGGTCGAGGCTGACGGTGGGCTGGAAGAAATAGCTGGCCCCGGTGCCGACGCGGACCTCGGTGTATTGCAACTGGCGGTCGTTCAACTGGGGCATCCCGAAGGCGTTGCCGTAGGTCTTGCTGGTGTGGAAGGTGCCGCCGTCGAAGCCGACGAGGAGGGGATTGAGCCGCAGGTTGGGGAGGAGCTGGTAGCTGACGGCCGTCCGGGGGATGCCGACGTCGAGGGTCCAGTCCTTCGCGAAGCCCCAGTGGACGCCGACGAGGGGCATGACGGGGAGCCCGTTGTTGCCGGGGTTGATGCCGAGGCCGAAGGTGAAGGCGAGGTCGCGGTTGACGTCGTAGCGGGCCCCGAGCATCCCGCCGAAGGCGACTTCCTGCGAATTGACCCGGTCCCAGCCGTCCATGAGGCTGAGGCGCGGGGCGATGCCGCCGAAGGCGGTCCATTGGGAATCGATCTTGTATTGGGCGCCGAAATTCATCGTCAGGGTCTGGAGGTTCTGGGGCAGGGGCGATCGGGCGGGGCGGCCGAAGTCGAGGCGGCTGTCGGCGAGGCCCCAGCGGACCGACCATTTGTCGTCGATGGGGATGAGGACATTGTAGCCGAGGTGGGTCGACTGTTCCTGGAGGCTGCCGCTGCCGATGGTTCCCGCCGACTTGAGGTCGGCCCCGCCCGCGTAGGCGTAGTCGAGGGTTACCTCTTCCCGGATGCCGGCCTTCGGCGGGAGGAAGGTGGCCTTGTTATCAGTTGCCGGGGTGGGCTTTTCTCCGGTCGAGGTTTCGGCGGGGGAGGTCGAGATGTCTTCCAAATTCGATTGGGCCTGGAGTTGCAGGAGGGGAGTCCCGCCGAGCAGAAGCGCGAGAGAAAGGAAAAGGGGGAGGGGCTTCATGTGAACAGTTAAGGAATTGAACTTCTTGTTTGGCTTAGTTAAGTCGCTAAAGTAAATAGGGTCGGGAGGGTGTCAATCCTATTTCCAACGACGTGTTGAGGTGGCCAAAGTTGCGGCGAAACCCGAAAAATGGGTGAAATCTGGAGAGAAAGAAAACCTGAATGTCTCGACTCTTTTGCAGAAACTGTGCTTTGCTCACCCTCTGTGCGTTTTACTAACATGACCCGCTCCAACGAGATTGGAGCCAATTCTTACCTCCTCGACTTCGGTGACGACGGGAGCGTGATCCTCGATGCGGGAATGCATCCCCGCCTCGACGGCCTTCGCGGAACCCCCGATTTCTCCCCCTCCCGGGGTAAGAACATCAAGGGCCTTTTCCTCACTCACTCCCATCACGACCACGTCGGCGCCCTGCCGCTGGCGATGCGGGAGCACCCGGATGTCCCCGTCTTCATGAGCGAGGGGAGCTACTTCCTCGCCGATCCCCTCCTCCATAACTCGGTCGAGGTCATGATCAAGCAGCGGGACGAGTATAACATTCCCGAATACCCCCTCTTCAGCCACGGGGAGCTGGCGCAGCTCGTCCAGCGGTGGCGCTCCTGCGGGCTGGAGAAGGCCTACTCCTTCCACGGCCAGACGAAGCCGAAGAATGACCCGCTGACCTTCGCGTTTTACGATGCGGGTCATATCCTGGGCTCGGTCGGCGTCCTGCTGACCCATCGCGGGCGGCGGATCTTCTACACGGGGGACATCAATTTCACCGACCAGACGCTGATGAAGGCGGCGACCTTCCCGACGGAGAAGATCGACGTCCTCATCACGGAGACGACGAAGGGGGCCTCCCCCCGCAAGGAGACGCGGACCCAGGTGATGGAGCGCCTCGTCGCCTCGATCGAGGAGACCTACGCCAACGGCGGGGCCGTCCTCATCCCGATCTTCGCGATGGGGAAGACGCAGGAATTCCTGGCCGAGATCTATCTCCAGTGGAAGAAGGGCCGGATCGGCAAGCGCCCCCTTTACATCGGCGGCCTGGGCAAGAGTTTCTCCGCGATCTACGACAAGCTGGCCAAGCGGTCCCCCCGCTTCCATCCCGATATCAAGCTCCTGAACCAGGGCATGCCCGAGGTCCTCGACGGGAAGAAGATCCGCAACTTCAAGCCCCGCAAGGGCGACCTCTACCTCATCTCCTCCGGGATGATGACGGAGAAGACCCTCTCCAACACCCTGGGCCAGCGGTTCCTGGACAACCCGAAGAACTCGATCTTCTTCGTCGGCTACTGCGATTCCGAGTCGCCCGCCGGACGCCTCCTCGACACGAAGAAGGGCGAGTACGTCGTCCTGGAATCGCTCGCCGGGGAGCAGCAGGTGAACTGCCGCGTCGAGCACTTCGACCTCACCTCCCACGCCCTGCGCGAGGACATCCTCGACTACATCCTGAAGGTGAACCCGCGCATCTGCGTCCTCGTCCACGGGGACACGGCGGCGCTGGAGTGGTTCAAGGGGCAGCTGACCACGCTGCGGCCCGAGATGCAGATCGTGATTCCGCCCTCGGGGCAGGCGCTGGAGCTGTAAGGCAAGGCGTTAGGTCCCCAGCCTTTCGAGAAAGGCGATCATCCTCGGGGTGCGGAAGCCCAGCTGTTTCATTTCGTCCGTCTTGGACGTTTGGCTTTGAAGCCACGCGTGCCGTTGGCGGATGGCTTGAAGGGGCGTCGTCCCTTCGGCATCGACGAGAAGGGGGTCGGCACCGCGGGAAAGCAGGAACTGGACGAGTTCCATGTGGACCCAGGTGACGGCCATGAAGAAGGGGGTGGTGCCCCGCTCCCCTGCCGCGTCGAGGGGGGCGCCGTGATCGAGTAACAGACGGGCAATCGGCACCCCGCCTGGGGCGGCTCCCTGGGCGGTGAACCAGAGGGCCGTGTTGCCGCCGTCCCCGTTGGCGGCGACGGGGTTGACGGCATTCGTATCGGCCCCTCGGGCCAGGAGCAGTTCCACGATCGTGGCGTGCCGGTTGCGGCAGGCCCACATGAGGGGCGTCAGGCCGACGTTTTCAGGAAAGGGAGTTGCGATCAGTCCGGGCTCGGCATCGAGCAGGAGGGCGACCTCCGCCGTATCGCCATGGGCGATGGCCAATTCCAGGGCGCGGACCGGGGGAGGCGTCGTCATTCCCCCTAGCCAAGCCGAAGGCGGCGATGGCCTCAAGAAACTATGTCTACCGCTCCAACTTCCACGCCCGGTAGTGGTCGATGAACCGGCCTTGCTTTGTGGTCCGGTTGAACTCGCCGACGATGGTTCTCTTGGGGAAGTCGGCGCGGAGGTTGGCTGGCAGGGGGGCGTCGAGGTCGTCGGTGATGTAGAGGGCGGGGGTCTCCGCTTTCTCGGCTTCCGCTTCCAGATAGCCGGGCCAGAAGGAGAACTGGTTTTCGTTGAAGTCGGCCCGCGGCATGTAGGTGCGGGGATGGCCGGGGGTGTAGAAGGCGATCTCCCCGGCAAGGCCGTAGTTGCTGCCGACGAGGTAGCCCGCGCCGCTCTTTTGTTCCATTTCGCCGACCCACGCGCCCAGGTTCTGCCAGCCCCGGAGGCGGTGGGCGGGGTCGTTCTTCAGCGGCAGGAAAAGGGAGGCCTCGGCCAGGAGGAGGAGGACGAAGGCAGTGCCGATGGTCCCCTTCGTCCAGGACGGACGGCGGTTCAGCGCCCACGCGGTCGCGAGGATCAGGCCGGAGGGGTAGGCGGTGACGGCCCAGTTCGACTGCGCCGCCTTGTTCAGGCTGACGGCGACGTAGAGGAGGAAGGTCGGCAGGAAGAGGGCGAGGAGGAAGGCTGCGGCCTCCTTCTTTTCGTCCCGGTACCCGGGGCGAAAGACCCGGCCCACGCTCCAGCACAGCGCGAGGAAGAACGGGGGCAGGAGGAGGAGGCATTGGCCGGTGAGGAATTTCGCCAACTCGGCGGGGTGGAGGTGGAAGCCGCGGTCGAGGGCGCCGCGGTGCTGGAGGTGTTCCGCCGTGATCCAGCCGTGCTGTTGGTTCCAGACCAGGACGGGGAGGGTGCAGGCGAGGGCGACGAGGAGGAGAACGAGGCCGCCCCTCCCGAAGATCGCCTTCCGATGGCGGGGCACGGCGAGGCCGTAGCCGACGAAGCCGAGGAGCTCGATCAGGTTGATGTACTTCGCCAGGAACCCGAGGCCGACGGCGAGGCCGGGCCAAATCCAGGGCCGGAGGCGGTCCTTTTCCAGGGCGTTCAGAAAGAGGTTCCCTGCCGAAAGCCAGAAGAAGACGGAAAGGGGATCGATCGTCATCAGGAAGGAGCCGAGGGCGAAGAGCGGCACGGAGGCCGTCGCGATCATGGCCCAGAGGCCGACGCGGGGGCTGTAGAGGCGACGACCGAGGAGGAAGATCTGCCAGCCCGACGCCGCCGCGAGGAGGACCGCGATCCAGCGGACGCCCAGCACGGTGTCTCCCAGGGCGTGGGTGCCGAGGGCGATGGTCCAGCCGATGAGGGGTCCCTTGCTGAAATAGCTGGCGGCGAGGTGCTTCGACCAGAGCCAGTAGTAGGCCTCGTCGGGGACCAGGTCGATGGTCGTGCAGAACCCGAGGCGCACGACGGTCAGGAGACCGAGAATGGCCAAGGCAATCTTGGCCTCTGGGGACAGGCGGGACATGGGGAGCAGGAACTCTACCGCACCCCCGCCGACAGGGCGAATGTTCTTTGTGTTTTGGACTCCGCTCGCCATGATAGGGAGCTTTAAATCGATTCGGTTTTTATTTAGGTCCCGTGAAACTCTGCGACGTCACTCAGTTCTATTCCCCCAAGAGCGGGGGGGTGCGTCGTTACCTCATGGAAAAGCGGCGGTATATTGCCGCGCAGACGGAGGATGAGCATCATCTGGTCATCCCCGGGGAGCGGACCGAGTATGTCCAGGAGGGGCGGCTCCACACCCTCACCGTGGCCTCGCCGCGCGTCGATCGGACTTCCCGCTACCGTATCCTGCTGAAGACGCCGGTGGTCCGCGATTACCTCCGGCGGATGCGGCCCGACCTGATCGAGGCGGGCGATCCCTATCACCTGGCCTGGAGCGTCCTCCATGCGGGGCGGGAGCTGGGGGTCCCGGTCATCGGTTTCTATCATTCCCACTTCCCCGACGCCTATCTGCGGACCCTCCTGAAGTATTGCGGGTCCCACATCCGGGATATGGGGATGGCGCTGGCCCGGAGCTATATCGTCCATCTCTACCGCCGCTTTGACGCGACCCTCGTCCCTTCCGAAAAGTTAAGCGCCCTCCTGCGGGAATGGGGCGTTCCCCGGGCGGTCCCGGTGAAGCTGGGAGTCGACACGAATGCGTTCACTCCCGGTCCGCGCGACTGGGAGATCCGGCGGAAGATGGGCGTGCCGGACGACGCCTTCCTCCTCCTCTACGTCGGGCGCCTCGCCGGGGAGAAGAACGTGGCGACGCTCCTGGCCGCCTTCGAGCTGCTGAAGAAGCGGCCGGGGGAGCGCAAGTATTGGCTGGCGATCCTGGGCGACGGCCCGCTGCGGCGCCTCCTCCCGGCGGTGCGGCGGGAGACCCACTCCCTCTACTGGCATTCCTTCGTCAACGGGAGCGCGGAGCTCGCCCGCTACTACCGCGCCGCCGATCTCTTCGTCCATCCCGGGACGGTGGAGACCTTCGGCCTCGTCGCGCTGGAGACGCAGGCGTGCGGCCTTCCCCTCGTCGGCATCCGGGGGAGCAGCATGGACGCGAACATCACGGCGGGCCTCGATCTCTGGTCGCCGCGGAACACGCCGGAGGACCTGGCCGACGCCGTGGAGCGCGGGGCGGCAGCCAACCTGCCCGGCCTGGGGGCCCTCGTCGCGGAGCGGACGGCGGCGCGATTCTCCTGGCCGGTCGTCTTTGGGGAGATGTGGGGGCATTATCGGGAGGTGATCGCCCGGCACCGGGCTGGCAGCAGACCGGGGAAATCGCATTGACGGTCCTTCCGGGGCTTCTCTACCCTTTCCAACCCTTTTGATTAATATGGTTCAGGAACTTAGCTACGTGATGGTGAATCCCTACACCATCTACAAGTCCCGTACCGGGGGGGTGATCTCCCGTCTCCTGACCCGGAC